>JAICXU010000736.1 GCA_025934595.1 Polyangiaceae bacterium
GAATATTTGCGACAAGCGGCGCGTGCGCTCGACAAGGCCCACCAGATCGGAATCATCCACCGCGATCTGAAGCCGGAGAATTTGTTCCTCACGCATCGCGACGACGGCTCGCCGTGCATCAAGCTGCTCGATTTCGGCATCGCGCGGCTCGGTGACACCGGCGCCGTGAATCCGCTGAAAACGCAGGCTGGATTCATTTTCGGAACGCCCGCGTACATGTCGCCGGAGCAAGCGCTCGGTGACGTCGCGCTCATTTGTCCGGCGACGGACGTGTGGGCGATCGGGCTCGTCGCGTTCAAGCTGATGGTCGGAAAAGATTTTTGGGGCGAGCATCCGACAGCGCGGCTCTGCGCGATGATCTTGAGCGGGCCGATTCCGACGCCCACCGAAAAAGGCTCGCAGCTCGGTCCGGCGTTCGATGCGTGGTTCGCGAAATGCGTCGCGCGTCCGGTCGACGAGCGCTTTCGCAACGCGGGCGATGCGGTCGCGCGACTCGCGGAGGCGCTCGGCGTTCGCTTGAGCGAGCAAATGCGCATCTCGAATCGCCCGCCGTCGCCGTCGATCGGCGATGCGGTCACCGACGCCGCGAGCGCGCCCCTCGCGATGTCGCCCGCCGCAGATTTCAATGACGGGCTCGTCATCCCGAAACAGAAATCGAATCCGCTCATGTGGGTCGGCGCCGGCGTCGTGGCGCTTCTCGTCGTCGCCGTCGTGATTTTCTCCGGGTCGTCGAAATCGAAAGCGTCCACGGTCGCGGAGACATCGGCGCAGGCGCCGCGCATGCTCGACGCGGGATCGGCACAAAATACGGTAGATCCTGCCTCTCTCGAGGTTGCGCCGATCGCGTCGGACGAAGCTCCCGAGAGCGAGCCTTCGTCCGAGCCCGAGCCCGCGCACGCGAAGCCAGCACGCAGCACCGAGCCGACGACGTCGGTCGCGAAGACGCCGGCCGCCACGCCCGCGGGCGCGCACATCGACGAGGCGACGCTCACACGCGATCAAAAGCATCGCTTGCAAGCCTTGCAACGGCTCTGCGACCAAGGCACCTTCTCGCCCGCCGAGTGTCAGGCCAAACGCGTCGAGATCGCTCACACTCCTTGATCATGTCCAAGCGTCGCCTCGCTCTCGCGCTTCTCTTCGCTCCCGCGCTCGCGGTGCTCGTCGAAGCGTGCGTCGAGCCGCCGCCGAAGATCGACTCGATCCCGGCGAGCGGCCTCGCGCTCCGTGTCACCGTGTTCGGTGCATCGGCCGAGGACATGAGGCGCTCGCTCGAAGCGGTGAAACAAAACAACAAGAGCTTCTCGCTCGTCACCGACGGCGGCGACGGCGAGGTGCTCGTCGGTCTCGACAACGACTCGCCCGCGTGCGTCGCTCCCACCGCGCTTTGCTCGTACAAAGTCGCGTATCGAATTCGCGACAACGAGGGCAAGACGATCGCGGAAGAGACGACGAGCGTGAACGCCACTTCCGACCATTGCTCGGGTCTCTGCGCGAAGGCGCTCAACAACATCTCGGTCAAGGTCGTCGAGGCCGCCGCTGCGGCGTTGAAAGGCAGCGTATCGTCGACGGCGTACGACGGCGGCGAGCCACCGGATGGCGCCATCGTCGGCGGCGAGCTCGCAGAGGCCGTGGACGCCGCACCTCCCGCGCCGACCCACCACCATTCGAAATCGAAGACGGCGCCGCCCGTCGACGCCGCAAAACCCGAGCCGACGATCTGCTCGGTTGGCCATGGCGCGCATTTGCCGTCCGACGAAGCGGAGAAACGCGCCGCGCAAGTCGAGGTGCTGAAGCGAATCAACGTGCTCGATCAAGACGAGTACGATTGCCTGCGGAAAGCGTATCTCGAGCGACTGTGATCTATCGCGGAATGCGAATGATCCCGTCTTGCGTGATCACGTAAATCGACGTCGTTCCGACGCCGAGAGCGAGCGGCTCCACGGTGCTCACGAGCAGCTCCGGTGCGACACCGGCATCGTCGTCGACGAGCGCTCTCGAGATCGAGCCGGCCGCATCCGTGTCGATGAAATAGACGTAGCCGTCCGCCAAACCGAACGCGTCCGGATTACTCAAGCCGCCGACGATGGTCGACGATGCGCCGCCCGCGACGCTGGCGACCGCGATTCCGCTGTTGGGGTTCGCGATGACCGAATAATAAATCTGTCCGCCCAGCACCTGCAGTGGGCCGATCGTGCCTGGGGTCCCGCTGATCAGCGGATTTGCCGGTCCGCCGGCCAAGGGTGCGGACGCGATCTCGCTCGCGCCGGCGGAAGCTGCGACGAAATAGACGTTGCTCGCGTCCAGCGCGATCGCTCCAGGAGAAAAATCGCCGCCCAGCGATGTCACCGGCGTCGGCGGTCCACCGAGGACGGGAACGCTGTCGACTTCGACGCCCGTCCCGCCCGCGCTCGACACCACGAAGAGCGAATTGCCTCCGACGATCATGCCCGTCGGTTCTTGGAGGCCCGAAAGAAGCGGTTGCTCGCCCGCGGAGACGTTCGCGAGATCGAGCTTCATCACCGATCGGTCGCCGCCGTTGGGAGCGTCGACATAAAAGACCGCGTTGCTGCCGAATATCGGCAAGGTCGGAACGACGGGCATCGCGTGGGACTTCTCCGAGACGCCGGCCAAGCATGGCCGCCCGCCCCTGCTGGGAGAGCACACCGACCAGGTACTCACGGGAGTCGGCTTCTCGTCCGACGAGATCGCCGCGATGAA
>JAICXU010000498.1 GCA_025934595.1 Polyangiaceae bacterium
GGAGACTTGGATCGGGATGGCCGGCGTCGGCGGCATCGGCGGCGGGCGATCCGTGGGCGCGGCCGACATCGCTTCTTCTTCCGCGGCTTGTGCGAGTCGCTTTTTGTGCTCGACCATCGGGAACGGCGACGGCACGTAGAGAGCACGCGCCGAAGGCCGCGCCGGGACGTCTCGTTCGGAGCCGGCCGTCGCCGGCGTGTCCTGGGTGTCGAGCAACGGATCGCGCTCGGATGCATCGAGCGATGCGAGCCGTGCGTCTTCGCCGTCGAGCAAGGGCGTCCGCGCCATGGCAGACGAAGAATAGCATTCTGCGCCAACCACCGCAGCGGCACAATCTCGCGCCGACCTCCAGGTGTCGGTTCGAGGAGAGGTCGAGGTCTTTTCTTCTGTCAGCTGGCCGCGGGCGCGCCGCCGCTTTCGTCGGCCTTCGCGGACTCACGGTCCGATGCGGGCTTGCCGCCATCGGCCTTCTCGCCGACGTCGATGCGCATGGCATAGAACGAGCGCCACACGAAGACGGCCATGATGAGGAAGAACACGGCCGCGAGGATCGCGGAGACCTGACGGCTCAATTGCAGCGCGAGCTCGACGGCAAGGAGGCCGAACAGCGTCGTGAATTTGATGACGGGGTTCATCGCCACCGACGACGTGTCCTTGAATGGATCGCCGACGGTGTCGCCGACGATGCTCGCATCGTGCAGCGGCGTGCCCTTCATCTTCAGCTCGGTCTCGACGACCTTCTTCGCGTTGTCCCAGGCTCCGCCGGCGTTCGCCATGAAGAGCGCTTGGAAGAGACCGAAGAGCGCGATCGAGATGAGGTAGCCGATGAAGAAGAACGGCTCGACGCACGCGAATGCGAGCGCGCCGAAGAAGACGACCATGAAGATGTTCCACATGCCGCGCTGCGCGTAGAGCGTGCAGATTTCGACGACGCGCTTCGAGTCGACGATCGACGCCTTTTCGACGCCTTCGAGCTTGATGTTCTTCTTGATGAACTCGACCGCGCGATACGCGCCGGTGGTGACGGCTTGCGTGGAGGCGCCCGTGAACCAGTAGATGACCGAGCCGCCGGCGATGAGGCCGAGGAGGAACGGCGGATGGAGCACCGAGAGATTCGCGAGGTGATCTTTGAGGCCGTTCGTGAGGAGCACGATGATCGAGAAGATCATCGTCGTCGCGCCGACGACGGCGGTGCCGATGAGAACGGGCTTGGCCGTGGCTTTGAACGTGTTGCCGGCGCCGTCGTTCTCCTCGAGGAACTCCTTCGCCTTCGCGAACTCGACCTTGAAGCCGAAGTCTTTCTGGATCTCCGCTTCGATGTTCGGAATGCCCTCGATGAGCGAGAGCTCGTAGACCGACTGCGCGTTGTCCGTGACCGGACCATACGAGTCGACCGCGATCGTGACCGGGCCCATGCCGAGGAATCCGAAGGCCACGAGACCGAACGCGAAGACCGGCGACGCGTCCATCGTGCCGATCGTCATGATCTGACCGACGCCCTGGAGGCTCACGAGATAGCCGACGGCCATGAGCGCGAGCATCGTCATGCCGAGCCAAAACGCCGAGAAATTGCCAGCGGTGAGGCCCGACAAGATGTTGAGTGACGCGCCGCCTTCACGCGACGAGGTGACGACCTCGGCGACGTGCGCCGATTCGGTCGACGTGAACACCTTGACGAACTCGGGGATGATCGCGCCGGCGAGCGTGCCGACGGAGATGATGATCGAGAGCTTCCACCACATCGTGCCGTCGCCGAGCTGCGGAATGAGCGCGTAGCTGATGGCCCACGTGAACGCGATCGACACGGCCGACGTGATCCACACGAGCATCGTGAGCGGGTGCTCGAAGTTGAACTTGTCCGCCTTCTCGAAACGGCTCTTCGCGATGACGTCGTTCAAGAAGTACGAGATCGCGCTCGCGATCAGCATGACGATGCGGATGACGAAGATCCAGACGAGGAGCTGGACCTGGACGGTGGCGTTCGGCACCGCGAGGAGGATGAACGTGATGAGCGCGACGCCGGTGACGCCGTAGGTCTCGAAGCCGTCGGCCGAGGGACCGACCGAGTCGCCTGCGTTGTCGCCCGTGCAGTCGGCGATGACGCCGGGGTTACGCGCGTCGTCTTCCTTGATCTTGAAGACGATCTTCATGAGGTCCGATCCGATGTCGGCGATCTTCGTGAAGATGCCGCCGGCGATGCGGAGGGCCGAGGCGCCGAGCGACTCGCCGATGGCGAAGCCGATGAAGCAGCTGCCGGCGTACTCGCCGGGGATGAAGAGGAGGATGGCGAGCATCATGACGAGCTCGACCGAGATGAGGAGCATGCCGATCGACATGCCGGCCTTCAGCGGGATCGCGTAGCAGGGGAACGGCTTTCCCTTGAGCGCGCCGAACGCCGTGCGGCTGTTCGCGAAGGTATTCACGCGGATGCCGAACCACGCGACCGCGGAGCTACCGAGAATGCCGAGCACGCTGAACGCGAGGATGATGATGACCTTGCCGGCCGCGAAGTGCTCGAGCACGCCGAAGTAGAGGACGATGACGGCGCCGATGAGCGCTTCGAGCATCATGATGAACTTCATCTGCGTGACGAGGTACGTCTTGCAGGTCTCGTAGATGAGCTCGCTGATCTCGAGCATCGACTTGTGCACCGGCGCGTTTTTCAGCTGCGAGTAGATCATCAGGCCGAAGAGCATGCCGAGAGCGCAGACGCCGAGGCCCATCGTGAGGAGCCTCGCGCCGCTCATTCCGAAGAACGAGGCGACCGACGCGTCGTCGAGCGCGGGCACTTTGAGGGATGCTTCGCCTCCGGCCTCGTCTGCCAGCGCGGTCACGGGGACCAGCAGGAAGAGCAAACCGAACAGAAAAGCCGTTGAGCGCGCGAACATGCCGCGCGGCCAGACACGAGAGGCGGTGGTGGAGCGGTGGGATTTCACGCGCGGCTATCTAGCAGCGCCCGCCGTTCCTGTAAATCGGACGCACCGCATTATTTCGCGGAGAGCCTACAAAACCCCGCCCTTCGACATCGCCACGGCGCTCAGCTCGACGCTTTGCCAGGCGCGGCACTTGTCGAGCTCGACGCCCGCGGCGCCGGAGACAGGACAAAGCCTGCGCCCCGCGGAGCCGTCCGGGGCAATGACGGTCTGCGCATAGATGATTTGGTCGCCTTCCGCGTACGTGTATCCGCCGATGCCTTCGATGGCTTGGTAGTGGATGCCGAGCTCGGCGAGCGACTGCGCGCTCGAAAAGCTGCACGGAGACGAGGTGTCGCTGGCGGCGCAGGTCCGCTGCCACGTTTGCGAGCCGGTCAGGGATACGAGCTCCTGGCTCATTTGGACGTCGCCCTTCGCGTCGACGTAGGAGATTACGACCTCGTCGTCGAATGCGCGCTCCTGCGGAATTCCCAGGGCGATCGCGTTCATGCCCGACGTCCACGCCCCGCACGCGCTCTCGTCGATCGCGCCGTCCGTGATCGCGCACGCGCGCTGGCTGCGCGCGCCGCCGGACATGTCGAAGACCGCCTCCTCGAGCGCCACGGACCCGTCCGCTTGCGGATAGAGATAGGCGGAGAAGCTACGGACGGGGCCGTCGAGGCCGATGCTCGAGACAGGCTCGGGCGCCGACCACGCCGTGCACGCCAAGAAGTCCGCGCCGCGCTTTTCGGTGACCGGGCACGCGCGGGTCAGGAGCGTCGTGCCGTCGGCCGAGAGGAGCCACTCGTGGAGGACCGACGCGGTCGGCGTGGCCAGAACGACGCCTGCGAAATCGCGGTAGGCGTTCGCCGAAGAAGCGGTGCGATCGGCCTTCGGCTGGAGCTCGACGTCCGATGCCGCGATCCCGGTGCTTTCGCCGTTCACCAAGTTCAGACGCTTGCCATGCTGGCTGGCC
>JAICXU010001115.1 GCA_025934595.1 Polyangiaceae bacterium
ACTCTAACCACACTCAGCGTTCACCGTACGCACGCGCAACATCGACAACGTCATTCTCAAACTCTACGACGACACCCCGCGCGACATCCCATGTCATCAAGCGCGAGATTTCTATCTGCCGCTGGGGCTTGTCTAGCTGATCGGTCTGCCGGCCGCAACCTGGCTTGGCGTGGCTTACCTGTCGACGTTCGTCGACCGTGCCCCGGGAGCGATGGCTTCGCTCGTCGTTGCGCTGGTTGCCATCAGTCTCGTCGCGATGCTGGCGACGGCGAAGCACACTGCACGAGCGATGAAGCTGCTGCCGGCAGAAGCGTTGCGGCGATAAAGCTTTACGAGCGGGCGGGGCCTGTGAACGCGTGCCGCCGCGCGTCAGCCCGATGGCCGTTCCCCCGCCCACGCATTGACCATAAGACGTTGCAACGCCTCCCGCTCGAGAGGCCTCGGATTGGGGTAAGGGCTGGCCATCGCAAGGTCGACGGCAGAGTCGATCTGATCCTCGCGCAAGCCGATATCGCGTAACGCGAGCGCGGCCCCGCTCTCGTACGCGAGGTCGTGGAGACCGGAAGCCGCAGCTGGCCGTCGAATCGCTCGTGCGATACTGACCATCGCGGATGGCGCGCACGACGCGTTGTAGGCGAGGGTGTGGGGTAAGAGACAGGTATGCGTTTCGGCGTGCGGGAGACCGAACGCACCGCCGATTGCATGGCAAAGCTTGTGATGCAGCGCCATGCCGACGCTTCCGAGAACTGTCCCGCAAAACCAGGCACCGTATAGGCAGTCGCTGCGCGCATCGCGATCGCGCAAATTCGTCGCGATTCTCGGGATCGCCGACGCAATCGCGCGAATCCCTTCCACCGCGAGAAGATCCGTGATCGGGTTGCGATCCGCCGCGTAAAGGCCTTCCACGGCATGCGCGATCGCGTTCATCGCGCTCGCGATGCTGAGCCCAGGCGGCAGTTCGAGCGTCAGCGACGAATCGTAGAGGATCGTTTTCGGCAGAACCCTCGGATCGCGTCCCGTGCGCTTGACGCCCCCTTCCGTCAGGCCGTAGATCGGAGTGGCCTCCGATCCGGCATAGGTGGTGGGGACGGCGACGATCGGCAGACCAAGCTCGAGCGCGATCGCCTTTGCGAGGCCTGTCGTCGAGCCTCCACCGATCGCAACGACGCCATCCGAGTTGAGCCTGCGTGCCTCCGCTCGAGCCGCCTGTGCGGTCTCGATCGGTACATGCATCGCGGCGCCGTCGAAAATGCCGCTGGCCGTCGGTCCAAGCAGGCCAGCCACACGTTCCGCGTGAGCGCGATGCCCCGGTGTGGAGAGGACCAGGACACGCGAGCAGCCGAGGCGTTCGATTTCCTCCGCAACACGCGAGAGCGAACCATCGCCGAAAATCACGCGCGCACTGTTGGCCGGATACGTGAAGGCATACACTCGTGCAAACGCCTTTGCGGACGATCAATGACGCTCGAACAAGGCCGTCGGATTGCCGACCAGGAGGCGTGTCCTGTCGCCCTCGCTCGGTGCGAAGTCGAAAACCACGTCGGCGAGCGCCGCGTCCTGTGGCATCCGGTTCGAATCGAAATAACCGGAATGTGGCCAGTCGGTG
>JAICXU010001146.1 GCA_025934595.1 Polyangiaceae bacterium
AAGGCAAAGCGGGATTCGCGCGGGCGTTCGGCCCGGAAACGGAGACGACGCCGCCCGATCTTTCGCATGCGTACGAAGGCAAAGAGCGCGCAGTGAAATGGCGCGCGGCCCCGAACGTATTTCCGTTCGGATGGCTCGACCTCGGCGCGCTCGTGCGCCCGCGCGAGAACGCATGCGCGTACGCGATGACGTTCGCGCACGACCAGAAAATGAAGAAGGGCGAGAGCCGGCCGATTTCGATCTGGGCGGGCTCGGCGGGCGCGATTCAGATTTTCTGGAACGGCAAACAGGTTTTGTCGGACGACAAATATCGCGCCCTCGACGCCGACCGGCTCGCCGCGAACGTCACGTTGAAAGCCGGTGAAAATAGGCTTTTGGTGAAGGCTTGCGGAGACGACGACGCGCCGATGCTTTCCATTCGCCTGGCCGGCGCGGACGGATCACCGGACGCGAGGATCGTCACGCAATCCGACCTCGGTCATGCCGCCGAAGCGTTCGCGCAAAAAGAAGGGGCGACCGTGCAGCGCGTGCAGGGGCCGCTCGAGACGTTCGAGAAATCGTCGAAGAGCGGCGATGCGGCGACCCTCGAAGCCTACGCGCGCTACATGACTTCGACCGGATCGGACGATCCCACCGAGCACATCGCGCGCGACATCGCGTCGAAGGCCGCGGAAAAGGCGCCGACGATCCCGCGGCTCCTTCTCGCCGGCGAGCTCGCGGAGAATCGCAATCAGCAAGCGATCTGGATCGAGAAGGCCGAGGCCCTCGCGAAGAAAGGCGGCACCGCGGAAGACAAGCTCGACGTGCTCCTCGCGCGCGCGAGTCACGAGCAGAGCGGAACGACATGGCGTGCGGCCGTTCCTTTTTTCGATCGCGTGCTCGCGCTCGATCCCGACAACGTCACGGCGACTCTCGCGCGGTTCGATCTCTACGAGGACGCGGGCCTTCACGAAACCGCGCTCGCGTTTTTGCAAAAAGCGCTCGATCGAAAGCCGCGCAGCGTCGCGCTTCTCGGCGCGATGGTGGCTTCGCTTCGTCAGGCCGATCGCACGACCGAGTCGCAGGAGCTCGAGGAACGCTATGCGCAGGTGCGGTTCGACGATGCGGCATTCGTGAAATCGCACATCGAGCTCGCGCTCGCGCAACGCAGCCCGAAAGAAGCCACCCGCTGGGTCGATCGCTATCTCACGACGAACCCGGACAGCGCGACGGCATTGCAAACGGGCGCGCACGCGTATCAGTTGATGGGAGATCGTTCGCAAGCGATCGGTCTTTTGAAGCGCGCGCTCGATCTCGCGCCGGAAGACACCGATGCGATGCACGAGCTCGCGGACGCGTACGGGCTCGACGGCAAGCGGGACGATCAGCTGCGTTTGATGCGGCAAATCTTGGTGCTGAAGCCGCAAGACAAGGACGTGCGCGAATAACTGGCGAACGCGGAGCCTGCGAAGCCGCGCGCCGACGAAGTCTATGCGCTGGCGCCCGACGTGTTCTTGAAGAAACGAAACGCGCCCGC
>JAICXU010000630.1 GCA_025934595.1 Polyangiaceae bacterium
GAAAATCGAGCGCGCGCGATCTCCGCGATCGAGCGCGCGATCCGCGAGAAGGCGCGTCGCAAGAACCGCATTCGTTGGATCGCAGGCGGAGTCGCGATGGCGGCTTCGGTCGCCGCGATCGTCAGCGTGAAATCCTTCACGCATGCAGAAGCGCCTCTTCGAGCGGCGTCGAATGCGCCGGACACGGGCATCTCGCTCGCGCTCGCACATGCCACGGGCGACGTCTCGATCGCGTCGGAAACCGGGACGACCGCCGGCACCGATGGCGCGAATCTCGCGGCGGGCACGCACGTCGTCACGAAGTCCGGCGGACACGCGGTGCTCGCGCTTTCTACGGGAACGCGTCTCGCCGTCGACGAGAGCAGCGATTTTTCCGTCGTCGAAGAAGACGCGACGCAAATCTTCTCGCTCGGCCAGGGCTCGATGCGCGCCGACGTCGCGAAGCTCAAGCCCGGTCAACGATTCATCATTCGCACGTCGGATTCCGAGGTCGAGGTCCACGGCACGTCGTTCACCGTCAGTGTCGAACCAGCGGCGGCGGCTGCCGATCCGGCTTGCGGTGGCACCGTCACGCGCGTCGTCGTGTTCGAAGGCATCGTCACCGTTCGCCATGACGGCGTCGAAGCACGCGTGCCGAAGGGAAGCTCTTGGCCCGCGGGATGCGCGAGCGTGACGGGATCGAACGATTCGAATTCCGCGAATGGAACGCCGGTGCTCGAGCTTCCGAACGATACGACGGCGTCGAACGATTCGAACGACGACAAAGCCACGGACGACAAGTCGGCGCCTCGGGCGACGACCGCGCACGAAAAATCGCGTCCGGCGCGTCAGGCGAAAAAATCGAGCTCGCCGCTGTCGGAGCAAAACGACATCTTCGAGAGCGGTCTGACTGCCGAGCGCGATGGTCTCGTGGCGGGCGCGATCTCCGACTACGAGCGCTACCTTTCGCTCTATCCGAACGGTCCGCTCGCCGAGCACGCGACCGTGCGTCGCATGAATTTGCTCCACACGGTGGATCCGACGCGCGCGCTCACCGCCGCGAAAGAATATTTGGCGCGCTACCCGAACGGCTTTGCCCGTGGCGAGGCCGAGGCGATCGTGTCAGAAAAGCGGTAGGACGAATCGATGACCCGCAGCGCCGCGATCCTTACGACGCTCCTCGTGATGATCGCAGCCGCATGCGACGGCGAGTTCCGTTTCGAGGACATCGCCGACGGTGGCGGAGGTCCCGCGAACGTCGACGGCGGCGCCGATGCTGCGTCCGGCGGCGACGCGATCGCACCTGAAAATGGCTGCAAAGTAGACGGTGATTGCAAGTTGCCCTCGCTGCATTGCGACGCGCCGTCGGGCTCGTGCGTCGCGTGCGTGAACGATTCGAACTGCGCGGCTCCTCTTCCGCGGTGCGATGCCGCTCTTCATCGCTGCGTGGCGTGCGGCGTCGACGGCGACTGCCAGGCCGACGCCGGAGAGAAGTGCGACGTGCCGACGCGTCATTGCGTGACGATATGCTCGAGCCCGTTCAGCGACGACTGCCCCGGCGACGAGCCCGTTTGCGACACGTCGCGCGGCCAGTGCTATCGCTGCACCGACGATCTCGAGTGCACGTTCTCGGACAAGGAAACGCTCTGCCAACTCTCGAACGGTCTCTGCGTCGGCTGTCGAACGGACGCCGATTGCAGCGGCGCGACGCCTCGTTGCGACATCGTCGGTGGCCAGTGCGCGCAGTGCGTCGACTCCGACGATTGCTCCGGCGCGACGCCGCTCTGCGATCCGTCGACGCTGACGTGCGTCGCGAAGTAAAATCGCGCTCCGAGCGACGCGAAATCGGGCCATTTTTACCCGAGATCGTATGACCCGTAAATTCGCAGCATTCGTGCAAGATTATTTTCGCCGAATCTGCCTGCCATGTCGGCGATGCGGGTACATGAGCCCTGTTCGTTCCAGAGGAGCCCTACGCCCATGCAAGCCAACGCCAAGTTTCGTTCGACGCCGCGATCCTTTCTGGACGCGAGCAAGCCTGCTCGCCGTTTTCTGATCGCATCCGCTCTCTGTATCGCACCGCTCGTTGCGTGCTCCGCGGGCGGCGGTAGCGTGTCGGGCGGCGGCGGCTCGGGATCGCCCGGCGGGGGTGTCGACAGCGGCGTCGGCACGTCCGACTACGGCGGCGGCGCGGATGGCGGTGGCGCGAATCCTGGCGACGGAGGCACGAAGCCGAAGGGCGACGGCGGTCCGACGGGCGGAAAATCCGACGTCACCACGATCTTCACGATCGTGCTCGAGAACCACGACTACGCGGAGGTCGTCGGCGACAAAACCGACGCGCCGTTCCTCAATTCACTCATCGACACCTACGGGCTCGCCACCAATTACATGGATTCCGGAACGCATCCTTCGCTTCCGAACTACCTCACGATGATGAGCGGAGACCCGCAGTACTTCGGTATCATCGATCTCGATCCGACGACGTCGCCGTTCCCGACGGCCGCGGACAACCTCGGCAATCAGATGACGGGCGCGGGCATCAAGTGGCGAGCCTATGCGGAAGGAATGGGCACGGCCTGCAATCTCTCGGGCTCGGGCAGCTATGCAGCCAAGCACGATCCGTTTCTCTATTTCGACGACATCCAGAGCACGAACTGCGCGGACGTGAACGTCGACTATTCCGAGTTCGCAGCCGATCTCGCGTCGGGTACGTACAAATACATGTATATTGCACCAAACCTGACGGATGACGGTCACGACCCGATCGACTTCTTCGGGAATGCGACCGACCCGGTCGGCTCGCTGACCACGAGCGACACGTGGTGCAAGACCGAGGTCGGCAAGATCATGGACAGCAGCGTCTACAAAGCCGGCGGCGTGATCTTCATCACATGGGACGAGGGCGAGGGCCGCAACGGTGACTCGAAGGATCAAGTCCCGATGATCGTCGTGTCGCCGAACATCAAGTCCACGGGCTTCACCTCGGCGAACGCGTACAGCCACAAGAGTTACCTCGCCACCGTCGAGGACATTCTCGGGCTGTCACGTCTCGCCACGGTTTCGAGCGAGCCGAACATGCTCGAGTTCCTCAAGTAGCGGCGGGGTCGCACGAAGAGCATCGATCGGCCGCGAAGTAGCGCAAATCACGCTATTTCGTGTCGATC
>JAICXU010000309.1 GCA_025934595.1 Polyangiaceae bacterium
CACGTCACGTGCCTCTCTTCAGCTGCGCTATGTCCGCGCAACAGCGCGAAAAAACCAGGTCACGCACCGATAAAAAAAGCCGCGACGTGGAAAAAGATCACAGCGACGGCCGGAGTGATGCACCCCGCCTCAGCGCAGCGATGGCAATTCGCCGCTCGGGGCGATGCGCGGCGGCGACGTGGCGCTCTCAAAAGTTTGCGCCAACGTCGCCGATGGAAATGCTGGGACCGAACACGAAGCCGAATGATTGGCCCTGCTGATTCAGGACCTCGCGCGATACTTCGTATTCGAACCAGCCGTGGAGATTGATGGACGTTTGGCTCGCGCGTGAAACATTGGCGATCGGCACCGCGATGCCGGGGCCTGCGACGAGCGCAACGACGCCGTGCGAATTCACGGAAGGGTCCGTGTCGCCGGCGATGCCCAGCCACATCACACCCGCTTCGAGCCCGAGCGGAAACGCGTCGCCGTCGCGAGACAGCGCGACGAGCCGCAAAATGGCGCCCACGCTCAACGTCAGAATTCCGCTGTGCCCCGTGTCGGCCAAACGAAAAAGGCCGGTGGGGATCGCAGTGGTGCCGTAAAGACGCGCGCGCGACGTCGCGGTCACGACCGACCATTGTGCCTGCGGCGCGCGGCGCTCCCCTTCATCGGGCGCCTGTTGCTCCGTGCCCTCCGATGAATTCCCCACATGAACCACGATCCGATCGAACGGATCGGTCGCCCCCGCGACCGCCATGTAAAACGGATGATTGGACCGTCGAAGAACGAGATGCTCCTCGACTCGCGAGTCGCTCTTCGGCGCGCCGTCCGATCCGATCACGGCCACCGACACGCGAAGATTCTGCGCGCCGTCTTCTTCGCGGAGCTGCTCGCGATGAAAAACCATTTGGCATGTGTCGCGCGCGCGATAGGGAATGGAGGTCGTCGTCGCGATCGGAATGCGTTCGGCGTGTCCTTCGCCGTCGCCGCAAACCATCTCGACGAGCGGGTGCTTCTCCCGCGTGCGCGCGCCGAGCGCGACCGGAACGTCGGCCGAGTGCAGCGCGCGATCGACCGATTCATTTTGCTCCGCGAGCACCAGCCCTGCGAGTGGCCCGGGTAGCGACTGGTCCACGAGCGCGAGCCGCAAAGGTACGGACCCGCTCGCGCCGTCGACGCCGCGTACCCAATCCCCGGTGGCGTCGTGCTTCGCTTCGTACACGCCGTCCACCGCACGAACTGCGATCGAAGTGCCCTTCGGCGGCGGCGGCAAGAGCACGCGCGCGAATCGATTCGTAGGAATGAAATCGATCGCGCCGTGGTCCACGATCTCGAGCTTCGTGCGCCACGTGAATCGATGCGTGGGGGATCGCGCAATGCCGATGATCGCATCGCGGCGGCGCACGGTCATGACGAGTGAATCGGATTCGACACGCGGAATGCGAACGACCGCGTACGATGATCCGCCGATCATCTCCGTGCGCTCGACACGTGCCGCGCCGTCCGCGGTCGTGACCGTGAGATCGCCGTCTGCGCGCGCGCACGACCCGTCGATGCGAAGAGCCACGCGCTCGTCGTCGACGCCGGCGAGGACGACAGCGGACGCAATGGACACGGGGCATCGCTGGAGCGGCAACATCACGACGGGCGCCGAATCCACCGTGCCGCTCGGGCCTCGAAAGGTGACGTGCGGGCGGAGCTGAAAGTGGACCTCGAGCTTGTCGTCGTTCCCACGCTCGCCGCGCACGATCAAATCGCTCGCCGAAAGCTCGCACGTCGCGTCGATGCAACTCACCGCCGACACTGCGTCGGGATGCAGCAACGGAACTTTCGCGAGACCCGAAGACAGATCCACGGATGCATCGGTTGCGACGATCTGATGCAACGCGATTTCGCCGAGCGGAACGTCGAACGCGGCGTCGTCGAGACGCCGGCCTGCGACGTCGAAGAATGTCGCGTCGGGGAGAACGCGCGATCCAGCGGGAAAAAGAGCCACTTTGAGCGCGGTCGGATCGACGGGAAGATCGCGAGGGACGGCAAACGCGCAGGTCTCTTGGGATGATGGAGGCGCTGCCTTGGTCGCCGAGGTCGGCGGCGAAGCTTGCGCTGCACACGTGTCGCTGCCGGATCGTGAGCTTGCCGTCCATCGCAACGACGTGGCGCGCAAGCGGCGGCCCTGCGCGACGATTCTCCCGCCGTCGGGATCGACGGTGACGGAATCGACGGCGGGCCGCGCACCCAACGCGACGACCGACAACACGGAGGTCGACGTCGCGCACGCTCCCTCGCTTGCCGCGACTTTGACGTCGACGACTTTGCCGATCGCTTCCTCGTTCGCCGGTACGCGAAGGGAATGACCGTCGGGCTCGATCGACCATCCCGCGTCGAGAGGCGCGCCGCGGCACGCGACGCGATCGCTGCCGAGAGCGAGCGCGTGTCCTCCGACGGGCGCCTCCCAAGTCTCGGCGGCTGCGGTTCGACTCAGAAAACCAATCGCCCCAATCGCGAGGAAGCTCGAGAGGAGTTTCATGGGACGCGCGATGGAGCACGCGATGTGCCGCCGCGAATCAGCGGCGCTTCGCCGTCGCGTCCGCCCGTGTCGGGAACGAAGTCGTGTCGTTTCGACACGCCGTGTCGCTCGTTCGAGCTCGGTCACTTCGAATGCGCGCAAAATCTCGATGCTTCTTCTTGGCACGCGCCCTGCCCTTGGGCTCGTCGAGACTCTGGAGGTTTTCAATGTCCGTTCACTCGTCCGTAGCCCGCGCTCACCTTGCTGCTTCGAACCTGCTCGCCGGATGCTCGCACGACTCGAAGCCACCGGAAGTGCCGGTGAGGACCACATCGGCCGCGCCGCAGATGCCGAAATCGTCGGGTGACGTTTCGGTCTCCGGTGACATCGCGAAGGCGTGCAAGATCGATTTCGGGAGCGTCGACCGGGCGCCGAAGTTCGACTTCGACGAAAGCGCGCTCGAGCCGTCGGACCAAAGCGTTCTTCGACAGGTCGCCACCTGCGTCACGACGGGCCCGTTGAAGGGACGTTCTCTCGAGCTGGTCGGTCGCGCCGATCCTCGCGGCGAAGTCGAATACAACTTTGCGCTCGGCGAGCATCGCGCCGATACGGTGGAGCGCTACCTCACGTCCCTCGGCGTCGACAAGGGCAAGCTGGCGGAGACGTCGCGCGGCAAGCTCGACGCCACGGGCCATGACACCGCGAGCTGGCAACGCGACCGGCGCGTCGACGTGACGCTGCAATAACTACGACTTGGTCTCGACGCCGTAGCGCTCGAGCTTTCGGTAAAGAGTTTTGCGTTCGAGACCGAGCACGCGAGCGGCGGCCGTCTTGTTTCCCGCGACAGCCTCGAGCACGCGCAGGATGTAGCGCCGCTCGACCTCGTCGAGGGGGACGAGCTCCGCCGGATCGTTGCCCGCCACGACCACGTGCGAAAATCGGTAGTCGCGAATCTTTTCGGGTAAATCATCGACGCAGATTTCTTCGAGACGCGTGAGGGCGACGGCGCGCTCCATGCTGTTTTGAAGCTCGCGGACGTTGCCGGGCCACGCATACGAGACGAGCTTCTGGCCGACCTCTTTCGAAAATCCCTTCACGTTTTTTTGCGATACCGACGCGAAGTGGCGAATGAATCCAAGCGCCAGCCCGAGAATGTCGCCGCCTCGCGCGCGAAGCGGCGGCAGCGGCACCTGGACGACGTTGAGCCGGTAGTAAAGATCCTCGCGGAAGCGCCTCTCTTCGATCGCCGTCTCGAGATCTCGATTGGTTGCGCACACGATCCTGACGTCCACCGCGATCTCGGATTTGGCCCCGAGTGGTCGCACCGCCCGCTCTTGGAGAGCACGGAGAAGCTTCGGTTGGAGAAGGAGCGGAAGATCTCCTACTTCGTCCAGAAAGAGCGTGCCGCCGCGCGCTTGAACGAAGAGACCGGGGTGATTTTCCTTGGCATCCGTGAAGGCACCGCGGACGTAGCCGAAGAGCTCGCTCTCGAGGAGGTGCTCCGGAAGCGCGGCACAATTGACGGCGACGAACGGGGCGGACGCGCGCCGGCTCCTCTTGTGGATCATGCGAGCGACGACGTCCTTCCCCGTGCCGCTCTCGCCGATGACGAGGACGGTCGCCTCCGACGTCGCCACGCGTGAGATGAGATCGTGCACGGCTCGCATGGCCGCGCTCTCGCCGACGAGCTCCCGGTCGCGGGGCCAGGTCTCGGCTTCGGCCTCGATGCGCAGTCGCTTCACTTCTTCGCGCAGTCGCTTGTTGTTTGCGGCGCGCTCGATGGCGATGGAAAGAACGTCGAGCTCGACCGGCTTGCTGATGAAATCGTACGCGCCGGCGCGAATCGCGGCGATCGCGGAATCGAGGCTGCCGAACGCGGTGAGAACGACGACGGGCACGTCGGGGCGATTGAGCGCGACGCGCTCGCAGAGCTCGAGCCCGTTCATCTCGCGCATTTGAAGATCGGTGACGACCACGTCGAAGGTCTCGTTCGCGAGCGTCGCCAACGCTTCGGAGGGTCGTGTTTGCCAAACCACCCGATGCCCTCGTTTTCGAAGACCGAGCTCCAGGGTTTCGCATAGAAGTCGATCGTCATCGACCAAGAGAACGTCGGCGCGCACGTCCGAGCCTTAGACCGAATCCAGAGAGAGACGGAACGAAAACGGCATCCCGACGCTTCCGCAGATTCATCCCGGAGCCCAGCGATGAAGATCGTCCAAAAACTCACCCTGCTGTTCATCGCGGGCACCTCAGCCGTGCTCGCTTGCAACGGGTTTTTCCGCGTGAGACGCGAGGTCGCGCTCTTCGAGTCCGACCGCATTCAAAATCAGGATCTGCTCGCGAGCGCGATTGCGACGGCGGCCGGCGCGGTTTGGCGAACCGATGGCGGCGAGCGCGCGCGCGAGCTCGTCGGTCAGCTCGACCAGCGAGCGCCGAAGTTGAACATCGCGTGGGTGTCGGTCGACTCGGCAAGCCCCGTCGATGCTCGAACCAGCGAGGTCTTGAAAAACAGATCGATGATTTCGCAGATCGAAACCGGCCCGGGAAAGGCGCAGCGCCGGTGCACGTACGCGCCGGTCTCCGTCGATGGCACGCTCGTCGTCGCGGGAGTCGGAGTATGCGAGGCGCTCGCCGTTCAACAGCAGTACGTCCGGCGAACGATCGCAGAAACGCTCGCGACGACACTTGCGCTGGCAGCGGTGTGCGCGCTGATCTCCGCGACGCTCGGTTTCTGGCTCGTGGGTC
>JAICXU010000299.1 GCA_025934595.1 Polyangiaceae bacterium
AAGAGCGCGTCGGCGCACACGATGTTCTGGTCCAAATTATCTAACGGTAGGGACGGATCGACCTCGAGCTCCATCTGCTTGTTGAGATCGGCCGCGAGCTCGCGTCGCTCCTCGAACGCGATCTTCTTCGCGATGTTGAGCGTCACCTTCGCGAGCTCGACGGCAAAGGGATTGATGTCGATGCCGAAGAAATTGGACGTCCGGATAGCCGCGCCCCACGCGACCTTGGCTTGGGAAGACGGGAACTCACGAATGCGCGCGAGCAATTCGGTGTCGAGGCGATAGAGCTCGCGGAACGCGACGTAGAGAAAATTTCCACTGCCACACGCCGGATCCAACACTCGAAAATTGAAGAGCGCCTCTCTCACATCGAAGAGCTCGCCCATCGTCTTCGCGCCGCGAATGCGCTGGCGCCACGGCTCGACGATCGTCGGACCGACGACGCGCATGATGTCCTCGTGTGCGGTGTAGTGCACGCCGCCTTTGTGGCGCTCGGCGTCGCTCATGATTCCCTGAAAAACGCTGCCGAAGATGTGCGGATCGACGTACCTCCAATTCGCCTCCGACGCCTTCGTGAGCGCGGCGAGCTGCGCGTCGCCGAGCGGCAGCGTCACCGGATTCGTGAAGAGACCGCCGTTGAAAAACGGAACCGCGCGCTCGCCGGGAACGTCGCGTGTGCTCATCAAGCGGAAGAGATCGCGGAGCCGCTTCTCGATGTCGCCGTTTTTCGCGCCGTCGTAGAGCAGCATCGTGAAATATTCCTGCGGCAAGAGCCCGATGTCCTCCGCGAACATCGTGAGGATGCATTGCAGCGTGAACTGCACGACCTCGCGCTCGCGGTCTGCGTGATGCTCTTTGAGGCTCCGATAGAGACGCGCGACGAGCTCGGCGACCTCGCGCGAGACCTTCGACACGTTGATGATCTTCGGCGTCGTTCCCGGAACCCAATCGGGCGAGAGGAACGGAAACGCCTCGCTGTACTTGGGCAAATCATCGAGCGGAATCGAAAGCCGCGGCGCCGCGCGATCGCGACCGAGGTCGTAGAGCTGAAGATCGCGCTGATTCGTCAAGACGACGTATTGCGGAACCGGATCGAGCTGAAGGCAGACGTGGAGCAAATCCTTCCACGCGAAATCGAGCATGACGTCGTGCTTGACGACCTCGACGAGCACGCGCCGTTCTTTCCAAAAGAGCGCTACGTTTCGCGTGACGCGCTCGCCATTCTCGACGAGCGAGAGCGCGGTCGGCGACGACGTGCCCGGCGGCGCGCCGTTCGGCCACTCGAAGCATTTGAGGAGGCGCGTGACGAACTCCTTCGGCGCATCCGGCCCGCGATATCCGCCGGCGACGTCGAGCACGAATCGACGAAGCGCAGATTTCAGAGAGCCCGCGCTGCGAATGCTCATCGGAGGCGGAGTGCTGCTCGACGAAGATGGCGTCACCGGCGACGACGATGATGATGAGGTCGGCGGCGAGGCGCCCGTTTCCTCTTCGCCGAGCAGTCGATCGACGAGCGTCGCCTTTTCGCGACCGCCGGCATCGAGATCGAGCGCAGCGCATGCGGCTTGGAGCTCGCCACGCTTCATCATGTCGAGCACGCGACGAAAGTCGAGCGAGCGCTTTCGTACGATCGCGTCGACATGTGCGTCGCTCGATCGCCGGTCGGCGACCTCGAGCTCGAACTCGCCCGTGATGTCGGCCAAGCGCTCGCGCGTCAACTGCTCGAGAATCGTGCGGCGTTCGCGTGGCGAGAGGCGACCTTGAGGCATGACAGCTGCGTGAGCATAGCGGCGAGGATGACTTGTGAGACAAGTTGATTCCTGGTCCACTGATTGCGACCCTCCATGGACGACAAAGACGACACGCAGCGGCACAAGCCCGCTTGAGGCGGAGCGAAGCGGGGAGGCGGCGCAAACGTGCCCACGGGATTCGAGTCGTTGACGAGCCTCGGACCGGTCCGCGCCGTCTTCGAAGACGAAGGCGTCCAGATCTTGCCGAATTTCGGAACGCCGGTGCCGTCCGTGCTCGTGCGCTATCACGATGGATTCGCCTACCGGGTGCAGGCGATGTTGGCGCGCAACAGGAAGGACATCCACATCTGGCGATGGGATGAAGTCGCGACGATCGAGTCGAACATTTGGCGCCGCCGAGGCCAATACGGAAGCTCGTATGCGGTCGCCGAGTACACGCTGACCAAACGCGCCGGCGAGAAAGTCGTGCTGAACGACACAATGAAGGAATCAGGAGGCATCGCGCACATCAAGGAAGCGGTCTTTGCGTTGCTCGAGCCGCCGCTCGCCAAGCGGTACGAGGCCGGCGAAGCGCTGACGTTCGGTCCGGTGACGATCCATCGTCAGAGCGGGCTGGAATTGGACCAAAAAAACACGCCTGGGACGTCGTCCAGAATGTCGACGTGAAGAACGGCCGGTTCAAGATCACGCTGAACGATCGCGAGCACCAGGAGGTGCGCGTTTCGAAGATTCCGAACATCGAATTGCTCTGCCAGATGATCGGCCTGAACCTCAACTCGGACGAGCTTCAGTACGTCTAAGCACCGGACGAGCGAGCGACCTCATCGAAAAGTGCGCGCAGGACTCCGTCCTTCGGATGCGACTTCAATCGCCGTGAAAGCTAGGACGTGAACAAAAGCAGAACCCGGTAGCCGGCCGCGAGCGCCGGGGCGGCGAGGATCAGGGTGAGAAAGAGCTATTTGAAATCGAGCCCCGGCTTCACTGGCGCGAGCTCGATTCCAGCGATCGGAGAGAGACCGCGGCGGAGCAGGCTCGTGACTTTTCCTTTCACATCCATCGGAACGCAACGGCCATCTTCGATTCGCGATCGGACAGATCTCGCGCGGCTTCATCGCCATCGGACAGGTCGCGGTCGGCCGCTCGTCGGAGTCGCCGCGTTGTGGTGGTACGTCTTCGCCGTGATCGACATGCCGAGCAACTAGACGCGAAAAGTCCGCGGCACTGGGCGCCGGTCAGTCCCCGCCTCGCCTACTCGTACATCACGTACTCCGGCACCGGCGATAGGCTCATTACCTCTTTCGGTCCCATGAGCCTGCCGCCGATCTGGACGTCCTCGTCGAAGAAGAGCTTGAAGCCGGGATGCACGTCCGGCGCGAGATGCGCGACGAGAGAATGGTAGGTCACGATCTTCGCGCCGGTGTAGCCGCGACCGTCCACGCTCTTGATGAGCACGACGCCGGGATGCGCCACGATCGCCGCTTCGTCTTTCAGCACGTAGACGTTCACTTGATGAAAGACGAGCGCCTTCTCGGGCAAATCGTACTTCTCTACCAAGTCCGAAAGATACGCGCCGACGTCGTTGATGACGCCGCCCGTCGTGCGCCCGTACACCTCGCCCGGTTTTTGATCAGGCTTCCACATCGCCCATTCCGGATCGAGAGCGACGCCGACGTCGGGCTCTTTCAGCCATTTCTCGTACGCCTTCACCTCGGTCAGAAAATCCGAATGACCGGGCTGGATGTTGAGGAGCAGGATGCCCTTGTCCGCGCGCGCTGCCTTCAAGTAGTCGTCGACGACCGAATCGGGAACGCGTCGCCGCCACGTATTGTCCTTCTCCGGCGCGGCCATCACGATGCTGGCGATCAGCTCGAACACCGGCATGACCTCGCGGTCGCCGCCGTAGCTCGCGGCGAGCTTCATCATCTCCTTCGTGCGCGCGGCGAGATCTCCTCGCATCGCACCGAGCGCCGGCGCGCCCGGCGTCCCGCAGTATCCGACGAGACGATACCGCGGAAAGAGCGTACGATCGCCGCGCGGCAACATCGGACGGGGCGCGGCGGAAGGCTGGCTCACATGCGCGACCTCCACCGACGGTGATCGAGGCGCGGGGACGGCGGCGGCGCAGCCTGCGAGGACGATGACCGTGATCGCGACGAAGAACGAACGGAGCGTCCTTGGACAGAGGAGCACGTCTCGCATGCTGCCAAGATCCTTGCGCCACGCCAAGAAAAGCTGCGTTGATAGTAGCGCAAGTAGCCGGTGAGCCGCCGCGACCGCGGTCGACGACCACACATCAAGGGGCTACGCACCTCGCGCCGCCGTCGGCGACGACGCACGTCGCGTCAGCGCGGTTCAATTGCACCGTGCAGTCGTAAGACTCTGTCCACGTTCGAATGTCCGAAGGAAAGAGACCCTTCGGGATGTCCGTGCCCGGAGGCGGCACGAACGCCGTGTCACATAGCCAGAGCTCCGTTCCGCGGCACTCCGTGGGGGACGGTTGTGTGAAGGGATCGCACAGCGTGCTTCCGGCCGGAGCACACGCGCTCTTCGTCATCGGGCCATCGCTCGATTGCTGCTGCTGCTCCACGCAGACCGCGCCGAACGCGCTGCAGTCGAACGTGTTCCCCGCGACCGTCGAGAGACACGCGACCATCGTGACCGCGTCGCGACAGGCGGAGCTCGTGACGACGCCGTTGCGTGGCGCACAAGGGTCGACGGGAGCCGCGTCGACCACGGCGCTGTCCTGAGAAACCGCGCCATCGCCATCGCCATCGCCATCGCTTGCGTCCGGCGCGTCCGGCCCGCACACGCTCCCCAGCGCGCGGCAGCTTCCCAAGCAGCAATATTCGGACGCTCCACAGGCAGGATCGCACTCGGCGTCGGAGGTCGACCGGCAGGCGGCGAACGACGTCGGCGCCACAAAGCAGAACGTCAGAATCATCGACAGGCGGAGTATCGGCTTCCTCACGGAGCCTTGGTGGCGGGACGCAGAGGGACCATTCAAAAGACGCTTGCCGATCCTCGCGCACGGCGAGGAACACCTGGAGCACGCCGGCGTAGAGGTGCTTGGGCGGCGGAAAGGTCTCGTGACCCGCGCCGCATGCGGGGCAGTGGAACGTGCTGTCGGTTCCGTCCGTGATCTCCGACGTCACGTCCAGAACCGCGCCGCAGTCGCAAATCGGCGGGTGGTTCTTGTTGCGGGCACGAGCGTTCTGTCGTCGCCGAGGAATTCGTCGATGAAATCGAGCTGGCGTGCGCGCAGACGAAGGGCAACTTGTGCGAGCGTTGGGCGTTGCTCGCCTGCCCAAAGCCGGACACGATTCTCTTTCACCTGCAACATCAACCGGCGCGAGGTTTTGCGCGCTTCCGTGTCACCCCTCGGGCAGTACGCGAGAAACGAAGCGAAACGCAGCTCAGAATGCGACGGCTTCACGGATCTCGTCGGTGGGGAGCACGAGAGCGAGATCTTCCGTCGTCGACAGAACGAGCGCACCGTAATCGAGCATCTTCTGTGGCCACTCGAGCTTCGACTCGACGATGGATTTGAGCACGA
>JAICXU010000953.1 GCA_025934595.1 Polyangiaceae bacterium
CGCCTTCGAGGAGCGCGATCTTCTTCGTCTGCACGTTTTTTTTGCCGTCGCGCACGAAGAACCATTCTTGGAGCGGATGCAGATCGTCCCAATCCTCCCACTCGCACTTCGGTGCGAGGAGCGTGGCGTTCGGAAACCGCGATTTGTACGTTCCGTCGTTCGTGCCGACGAGCCGGCGAATGTCTTGCGTGTGGAAATGATCGAACGCGACGTAGTCGATGTCGGCGGGCGTGATGCCCACGCGTTCGAGATGGACCTCGAGCGGGTCGAATTTCTTCGACAGGATCGACTCGAACGCGCCGTACTTCTCGACGATGCGTGCGAGATACGGCGTGGCACGCGCGCCTTCGAGATCGGTGGGATTGAAGAGAAGGTTTTTCAGCGTGCCGTTTTGCAAGAGCTGCACGAAGAGACAGCGATGGGTGAGCGTGACGTACGGCGCAGGCGAGGTCGCGAAGCCGTTGAACGCGAACTTCGTCGGATACGGCAACGTGACGAGATCGAACGTGCGCACCGAAAGGACGCGCGGGCCCGACGCGAAGCGATCATGCACCTTTTCGGCTGCCGATCGGATCGCGCGTAATTTTTTCCCATGCGCGCGCGTTGCCCACGCGGCATCGAAATCGCCAATGCGGACGAGACCATCGGTGAGGCTCATGGCCGGAGCCTACCTCAGATTTTGAAGACCGCCTTCACGCTCTTGTGCTCGCGGCGATCGAGATTCACGTCGATCGCGCGCGCGTAGTCTTCGAGCGGAAAGCGGTGCGTGACGAGCTCGGCGAGGCCGTCGTGCGAATCGCTCAAGAGATCGAGCACGACGTCGAACGTGCGACGCTTCTCCTTTTTGTAATTTTCATTTCCGTAGAACACGGTGCCTTCGAATTTCAGCTCCTTGTTCCAGAGGAACGTCATGTCGAGCGGCGGCAGGACGCCCGCAGCGCCCACCATGACGATCGTCCCCCCTCCCCTCGTGATTCGCAGCGCATCGTCGATCGATGCGTGCGAGCCGACGCAGTCGTAGACGCGATCGAATCCGCCCGCGAGAAAGCCTCGTCCGAGGATCGGCTTGAGCAGCTTCGACCCGGTTGCTTTCGCGGCTTGCGAGAGAAGCGATCCTTCTTTCGGCGACCACGCGTCGGCGGCACCCAGCGACCGCGCGGTGCCGAGCTGGTAGTCCTCGACCGTGAAGAGCGTGACCTCGGCGTCCGGATGAAGCGCGCGGAGCGCCCACAACGTTCCGAACGCGATCATGCCGCCGCCGAGCACGAGGACGCGCTCTCCTTTTTTCGGTGGATGCCGCATGACCGCGTGCACCGTGACGGCGAGCGGCTCAGCGAGGACGGCGACATCGTCGGGAAGGGAATCGGGGACGCGAAAAAGCTGCGAACGATGCGCGACCATGCGTTCGGAGAATCCGCCGGGATATGCGACGCACGCGCCGAGCATGACGCCCTTCGGACGTGCGGTTCCGACGCGCTCGCACGTCGCGTACTCGCCGATCGCGCAGCGCGCACACGGCGTTTCGTGGCGCACGTCGCACGCGAGCACGGGATCGACCACGACGCGATCGCCTTCTTTTACCGTGGATTTCGCGCCCGGTCCGACTTCGACGACGTCGGCGAGAATTTCGTGCCCGAAGACGGCGGCATCGCCGGCGCCGAGACTGACGGCGCTCATCGCGGGGGACATTTTGAAGAAGATCGCGCCGAGATCGCTGCCGCACATGCCGGTGAGACGCGGCTCGAGGGTGACCCAATCGTCGTGCGGACGTTTCGGCTCCGGGACGTCGCGCAGTTCGAAGCACGTGCCCGGACCGCGATGAAGACGTCGCGCTTTGGGGCCCACCGCTTTCGCGAGGACATATTTCACGAGGGAGAGATCGAAGACGAGCGCGCGCACGCATCGAAGGATATCGTCGTCTTCTAGAATCGGCATGAGCGATCTCGCACCGGAAGGTTGGGCGCTTCCGACTCTGGCGGGCCGTTACGGCCCCTCCCCGCGAGTCGCTGGCGCG
>JAICXU010000177.1 GCA_025934595.1 Polyangiaceae bacterium
CGTATCCGGCTCCGCATCCGGCTGCTCCCGAGGTCGAATCGTACGGCGGCTCGGTGCTCACCGCGCCGCATGTCCAGCCGATCCTGTTTCCGAACGACGCGCTCGAATCGGACATCCAAGCGTTCACGCACGCTCTTCATGGATCGTCGTATTGGAATGCAGCGACGTCCGAGTATGGCGTCGGAGACATCACGGCGAGCGATCCGATCATCGTGCCGGAGGCCGACACGCAGCTCACCGGACCGACGACGCTCACCGATGCGCAGATCCAAACGTGGCTGCAAACGCATCTCGATGGCGCGCATGCGGGTTGGGGAACGCCGGACCCGAACACGATTTATGCCGTGTATTACCCGGCAAACGTGACGATCACGCTCGATCCGTTCGGTGAAAGTTGTCAGGGCTTCGGCGGCTATCACATGTCGACGAACGTGAACGGCACCGTCGTTCCGTATGCCGTGCTTCCGCGTTGCCAGCAGCTCGGAACGTTGAATAACGAAAAAGACGTGACGACCGGCGCGTCGAGCCACGAGCTCATCGAGGCGTCGACCGATCCGTTCGGCGATGCGCCGGCGTATGCGAGCGCGGACGAAAATCACCTCTATTACGATCTCGTTCCGCTCAGCGAGGTCGGTGACATGTGCGCGTACGAATCGGACGCGTTCATCACGCCGCCCGAGATCGGTTATGCGGTGCAACGCACGTGGTCGAACAAGCTCGCGAAGCTCGGCAAGAGCCCGTGCGCGCCTGCGCTCGACTCGAGCATTTACTTCGCGGCCGTGCCCGTCATGAACGACACGGTCGACATGAACTTCGGCGCGCAAGGCGGCAGCGTTCCCGTGAAAGGCGTGAAGGTTCCGCTCGGACAGAGCGCGGTCATCGAGCTCGATCTCATCAGCGGCGCAGCGATGGATCCGTTCTTCGTGAAAGTCGTCGACATCCCGTCGCAGGAAGGCAAGGCCGCCGAGCTCTCGTTCTCGCTCGACGCCGAGAGCGGACAGAACGGTCAGAAGCTCCACGCGACGGTGACGCGCATCGCCCACGCCACGCAGTACGGCGGCACCGAGTTCATGGTGATCGCGTATGCCGATCCCACTCACTACCATGAATGGATGGGTTGGGCGGCGGAGTGATGGCGTCACGCTAGGGAGCGAGAGAGAGCGTTGTCTCGACGGCGCGGAGCGTCCTCGGGAGCACTCACGGTAAGGCGAGTTTTGTTCTAGTGGGCCTTAACGGCCCCTCATTTTCTGCGGAAAATGAGCCTCCCCGTCCTTGCTTACGCAAAGCGTTTTGCTTCGCAAAACGCGGGTTCAAGACCGCTAGAGGATCGCTCGCTACCGCGAGCCCACCGAATGCTAGGCGACGCGATGGAGAACGTTTCCTACGAAGAATGGGCCCATTTTTTCGATAAATTCGCTCGTTTGACGCGTTTTTCGCATGGCTTGTACGAGATGCGAAAGTGGATGCAGATCTTTTCCCACTAGGCCGATCACGAACTCGTTGTCCTCGGCGTCGAGACCGTGACACGCGAGGCGAACGTCGTGCGCGAGCTCCGCTTGGCCGTATGCCATGCCCAGCGCGGCGTGCTCGCGCAAGATGTGGCTCTGATCGATCCCTTCGAGCTTCGCGAACTCCCCCTTGCGACGCAGCGGATACCAAACGTGCCACGGGTAGGCTTGGTTCATCACGTTGTCGATGGGACGCTTCGTGATCACGTATTCGAGATCGGGCTCGTGACCGGTCGCGTACGCGCGACCGATCATCGCGAAGTCGTGACGGTGGTCGGCGCCGAGGAGCTTCGCGTGTCCGAAGAGCGGGCGCACGTTCTCGACGAAGTGCGCGGGGTCACAGCTCCACGTGAGGAGGCCGAGGCCGCGCGGTGACATCGTGTCGGCGTAAATCACGCCCGCGATCTTCTTTTCGGCGAGCTGGCCCGCGAGCGCAGCGCCGACGCCGTTCGCGCCTTCGCCTTTCGCGACGTCGAAGACGAGCAATTGCATGAACAGGCGGCGATTCAGTTTTTGCCGCTCGCCGTCCTTTTTTCCGCCGTATTCGTTCACGTCGACGACAGGCAAGCCCTTGGCTTCTTGAGAAGCTTCGCTCATGCGGTTGTCTTAGCACGAAGGCCCGGGCTACTTTCTCCCGCATGGATTTTTCGCTGCCCAAAGATCTCGAGCCGTCTCTGCGTGCCATGCGCGACATCGTCGATCACGACGTCATCCCGCTCGAGCGTGAGATGGCGGAAAAAAAGAGCTTTCGCGCGCTCGAGCCCGCGCTCGCGAAGGTGCGCGCGAAAGTGAAAGCAGCGGGACTCTGGACGCCGCAGATCGCGAAGGACCACGGCGGCATGGGGCTCACGCTCATGGAGCACGCGCGCGTGTCCGAGGAGCTCGGCCGATCTCCCTTCGGGCACTACGCGTTCAATTGCCAAGCGCCCGACGCCGGCAACATGGAAATTCTCCTGCAGTTCGGATCGCCCGCGCAAAAAGAAAAGTACGCAAAGCCGCTTCTCGCCGGCGACATCCGGAGCTGCTTCGCGATGACCGAGCCCGAGCGCCCGGGATCGAATCCGACCTGGCTCGACACACGCGCGCGTGCCGACGGCGACGACTACGTGATCGACGGTCACAAGTGGTTCACGTCGAGCGCAGACGGCGCCGCGTTCGCGATCGTGATGGCGGTCACGAATCCCGATGCAGCCCCGCACATGCGCGCGAGCCAGATCATCGTGCCGGCGGGGACGCCCGGCTTCACGATCGTGCGAAATATTTCCGTGATGGGCGAAGAAGGCGACAGCTACGCAAGCCACGCGGAAGTGCGCTTCGAAAATTGTCGCGTGCCGAAATCGAATTTGCTCGGCGAAGAAGGCGCAGGATTTTTGATCGCGCAGGAGAGGCTCGGCCCGGGGCGCATTCATCACTCGATGCGCTGGATCGGAATCGCGGAGCGATGCTTCGATCTCATGTGCACGCGCGCCGCGAAACGCGAGATCGCGCCCGGTAAGCCGCTCGGCACGAAACAGATGGTCCAAGATTTCGTCGCGGAGACCCGGGCCGAGATCGACGCGGCTCGTCTCATGGTGCTGCATGCGGCGTGGAAAATGGAGACGCAAGGCGCGTACGAAGCGCGCGAGCAAATCTCGCTCATCAAGGTCTTCGCGGCGAAGGCGCTCGCGAACGCGATCGACCGCGCCATCCAAGTGCACGGCGCGCTCGGCATGACCGACGACACGATTTTGGCCTATTTTTACCGGCACGAGCGCGCCTCGCGTATCTACGACGGCGCCGACGAGGTCCACAAATCCGTCGTCGCCAAGCGCATCTTGAAGCGCTACGGTTTGGCGATCGAATGACCACGGCCGAGGGGGACATCGTCGATCGCACGCGCGCCGTTCGCCCGGGCGAAGAGCTCGACGTCGGCAGGCTCACCGCCTATCTCGACGCGCATCTCGAAGGCGGCGCGAAGAAGATCGAGGTCGAGCAATTCCCGGGCGGACACTCGAACCTCACGTACATGATTCGCGTCGACGCCGGATCCGGCACTGAGCGCGAGCTCGTCTTGCGACGGCCGCCGTTCGGAAATCGCGTGAAGAGCGCGCACGACATGTCCCGCGAGGTGACGATGCTCTCCGCGCTCGCGCCCGTGTATCCGCCCGCCCCGAAGCCGCTCGTCAATTGCGAGGACAAGTCGGTGATCGGCTCGCCGTTCTACGTGATGCAGCGAATTCGCGGCGTCATCTTGCGGCGCACGCTGCCCGCGCGCGTCACGCTCTCGCCCGGCGAAGCCTGCCGTTTGAGCGAATCGTTCGTCGACAACCTCGTGACTCTGCATGCGATCGACTGGGGAAAAGTAGGTCTTTCGAAGATCGCGAAGCCTGAAGGTTATGCGGAGCGGCAAGTGAAAGGCTGGGCGAAGCGCTACGCCGATGCCGCAACGGATTCGATTCCCGAGATGGATCGCGTCGGCGCATGGCTCGACAACCACATCCCGGCGCCGAACGACGAGCGGGCGCGCGCCACCGTCGTTCACAATGATTACAAATTCGACAACCTGGTGCTCGCCGAGAACGATCTCGCGAAAATTCTCGGCGTGCTCGACTGGGAGATGGCGACCATCGGCGACCCGCTGATGGATCTCGGCGTCGTGCTCGGTTACTGGATCGAAAACAGCGACTCGGACGAAATGAAGAGCTTCGCGTTCGGCCCGACGGCCGCACCCGGCATGTTCTCACGTCGCGAGATCGCGGAGCGCTACGGACAGAAGACGGATCGCGACGTGTCGAAGCTCCTCTTCTATTACGTGTTCTCGCTCTTCAAGCTCGCGGGCGTCGCCCAACAGATTTATTGGCGTTACAAGAACGGGCACACGAAAGACGAGCGCTTCGCCTCGTTCATTTTCGGCGTACGCATCCTGGCCGAGCAAGCATCGCGCGCGCTCGATCGCGACAAGATCTAGCTCTGCGCGTAATGCGCCGGTAGCTCGATGCCGACGAGCGCGCCGCCGGATTCGCGATTGCGCGCGTACGCACGACCGCCGTGCGCTTCGGCGATGCGTTGCACGAGCGCGAGCCCGAGACCGACCGACTGCGCTTCCGCCTTGCCGCTGGGACGCCGGTAAAATGGCTCGAAAATGCGCCTCTCCTCGCCGGGCATGAAGCCGGGGCCGTCGTCCTCGACCTCGATGCGGATATAGCGCTCAGGTATGAGCGCGTCCGGAGCGCGACCGCCGTTGCCGACATGGACGCGCGCGACGCCGCCGCCGTGACGACGGGCGTTTTCGATGAGGTTCGTGACGGCGCGCGCCGTGAGCGTGGCGTCGCCTTCGAACGGAACGATCTCGCCCGGCGCGTCGAGGCGCGTGGGATCGATCGAAGCGCGCTCCATGGCACGCTTCGCCACTTCGACCGCGTCGAGCTCCTTGGGCGACATCGCCGAAAAATCGATGCATGAGCTCGCGAGCAGATCGCTGACGAGCGCGTCGATCTCGACGACCTCGCGGTCGATCTCTTCGATCTCGTCGGGCGTCGCGGCGTCGCCGAGCTTCTCGCGCGTGAGCTCGACGAGGAGCCGAAGGCGCGCGAGCGGCGTGCGAATTTCGTGCGAGACCGTCGCGAGAAGCGCGCGCTGATCCTCGAGCTGCTTTTCGATGCGCGCCGCCATCTCGTTCAAGACCTGCCCGATCATCCGTGATTCGCCGTGGGCGCGCTTCGTCACGTTCACGCGGCTCTTCAGCTTGCCGCGACCGAGATCTTCGGCGACGCGCACGACCTCGACCCAATCACGCGAGACGCGATGCGCGATGAAGCCGGCGCACATCCAGAGCATGAAGATGCCGACGACGAACATGTATGCGCCGTGATGCGCGCCGCCCTGCATCAAGTGATGCATGCCCATCACCATCACGGCGGTGACGGTGATCATCATCACTTGGAAGAGGAAAATCTTGCGATGAAGACGCGCGCGGAAATACCACTGCAAATAATGGAACGCGCCGTGACGCTGGGCGTGATCGCGCATCCGCTGCTCGCATCGTTCGACGCGACGCAAATGTCTCAATTGGCTACGTCGCCTCTTTCGCCAGGACATAGCCCACTCCACGCACGGTTTTGATTCGCCGCGGCTGACGAGGATCGTCGCCGAGCTTTTGCCGCAAGTGCGAGATGTGCACGTCCACCGTGCGATCGCTCACCGTGACGTCTCCCCTTCCCGCTTCGGAGAGGAGCGCATCGCGCGGAACCACGCGACCCGCGCGACGCGCGAGCGCAACGAGAATATCGAACTCGACGCCGGTGAGGTCCACGTCCTTGCCGTCGAGAGACGCGAGCCGGCTCGGAACGTCGAGCGAAATTTCTCCGATGACGATGCGTTCTTCGGTCATCTGAGGAGACGCACGTCGAAGCACGGCGCGAAGCCGCGCGAGGAGCTCGCGCGGAGAGAACGGCTTCGGCACGTAATCGTCGGCGCCGACCTCGAGACCCACGACCCGATCGGTCTCGTCTCCGCGCGCCGTGAGCATGATCACGGGAATCTTGTATTTTGCACGTATTCGCTTCAAGACCTCGAGGCCGTCCATGCCCGGCATCATCACGTCGAGCAGGACGGCGTCGAAGCTACCGCCGGAAAGCGCGCCGAGGCCTTGCGTGCCGTCGCCCACGCACGTCACCGAGAAATCGTGTTGCTCGAGAAACGTGCGGAGCAGCTCGTAGAGACGAACGTCGTCGTCGATGAGCAAGACGCGCATGCGATTGAGCATACCAGCCTCCCGAGGGTGAGCGCACGCGTGCGGGCTATTTTCCGGCTTTTGCGCGATCGGCGGCGGCCACGCAGACGTCGGCGACATGCTGCTCGAACGACGCGCGATGACACGCGGAGTGACAATGCATGCTCACGAATCCCGACGCGTAGCCGGCGATCGTGCCGACCGCGAGGAGAGCCATCAAAAACGGACGTCTGCGCCTGTACATGATTTTTCTCCTTTCAGACCGTGTAGCGATAGGGGCTGTTGCCGTAGCCGCCGCGGAAACCTCCGCCGCCGCCGAAATCGCGGAAGCGAGGGCCGTGCTCGATGAAGTCGCCGAGGATGCCGCGTTGACGCTCGTCGAGCGCTTCGTGGACCTTCGCGAACGCGTCGATGCCGGCTTTGCGCATCGACTCCACCACCGCTTCGACTTGCGCCGTCGCCGTACCGACCGTGACTTCGTCGAACGCGGGGC
>JAICXU010000523.1 GCA_025934595.1 Polyangiaceae bacterium
AACCGCGGATTTTCTCCGCAACGCGAGCGACACGCGCGACTGGAACTCGAGCCCGAAGGCGGCCGGCGATCGCCGCGGAACGGAAGACCGCTTCGTCTTGAAATTCACGAAGCCGGCGAAGTAGCCGCTCGTCCTACATGCGCCACGCCAGGCGCGCGCAGGCTCGCGCGCTTCGTGATCGATCGCGCGCAGCATTCTTGAGCGGCGTTGAATAGAAGGTCTACTCTTTCTCGTCGAACGAATGGGGGGAAGACCTCCATCCACGCTGCGCGGCATGCCTTGCGCGCCTTACCAACGAAAAAGACGAGGGACTACGATGAACCTTGCACGCATCGGTTTGGGTTTGGCTGTCATCGGCGCGGCGCTCACGAATCACGCCACCGCATCGGCCACCGAGCCGCACGGCATCAACATTTCGATCCACTCGACGGTCGACGCCAACTTCTGTGTCGAGACGACGCCCGGCGGCGGTCCGGAAGGACGGAGCGTGTACATGTCGCAATGCGCGTCGCGCGACAATCAGCATTGGGCTTTTACGTGGAACGGCGACAACAACAGCGTCATCGTCGGCGATCAAGGCGTGTGTCTCGACATCCGCGGACGCAAGCCAGGCGACGGAAAGCCCGTGCAAGTTTGGAAGTGCCACTTCGGCGACAACCAGCGCTTCGCGTTCACCGCGAACGGTCACATCCGCGAAATCAAGAGCGGCAAGTGTCTCGAGGTCGCTGCCGCCACGCAGAACGCCGCGGTCACGATCAACGAATGCAAAGACACGAATCCGAAGCAGGTCTTCTCGCTCTCGCACTGAGCGAGGGGCTCGTCACTTCGCGATCGCGTAGACGCCCATCGTGGCGGACGACGCAAACACGTAGTTGCCCATGAGGGTGAGGTCTTGCGCGTCGTCGATGCTGCCCGCGAGCGGGATCGGCGGGGTGCTCGCGTTCGTGCAGTCGACGCCGATCAGGCATTTTTTGACGCTGCCATTGTGGCCATCCCCTTGATCGAGCCAGTACACAGCGTCGGCGTCGACGACGACCGCCACGTTTTTGACATCTCCGTTCGCGATCGTGACATCGCCGGTCGTCGAGCCTCGCGCGTGATGATGGACCGACGAGCTGTCGACCCAATAGGTGTCGGTCGCGCCCACGGCGATGTTGTTGATGAACTGACCGGTGTCGTCGGCGGCCGAGCAGCTTCCGACATTGCATTCGTAGACGCCGAGATTCGCGTTGTCGTCCCAAAAGAGGCGACCGGCCGTCGCGTCGATGCGCATGTGGCGCGGCGCGGAAAACGCCAAAAATGCGCTGCCGCCGCAGGCCCCCGTGCTGATGTTGCACGCATAGAAGCCCTTGTCGCTGCCCGTCCCGTTCACGCCGTAATAAAGGTTCACGCTGTCGGCCACGACGCCATAAAACGCGTGACCTCCCGTCGCGTAATCTTTTCGGTTGCCGGCGTTGCAGCCGGTGGTCGGGCAACCGGTGACGTTGCCCGTCGCCCCGCCTTGCCCGGTGAAGAAAAAATTCGATCCCGATACGAACAGCTGCTGCAAGGTCGCGGAAGACGTGACGAGCGATTGCGCGGTCGTGTCCGTCTGTGGATTGAAGCGCACGATCTCGTCGGCACCGTTGATCGCGTAGACGTACGTGCCGTCGTTCGCGAGAGGCCCCGGGTTCGAAACGCCGCCGACCAGGCATTTCATGGCGCCACACGAGAGACCACTGTCGAAGGCGGGCGAACCGTCACCGGTCGTGCCGTCGCCTTGCGATCCATCACCGCCCTGCGATCCGTCGCCACCCCCCGACCCGTCGCCGATCGGCGCGCCGTCGGGATAGAAGCCGCTGTCTCCACTCGCTCCGACGCCGGAGTCGAGCGTGGGATCCGGCAAATCGAGGAGCGCACCGCACGCCGGGAGGATCGCGATCACCGCGAACGAAAGCGCGCGTTCCATTTTTCGTGCGCGGAGTCGCATCAGAAAGATCCTCCGAACGAAAATCCAGCCGGCGCTCCCGGTGCACCGAGGCGCGCTTGGATCGCTCCTGCGGAATCCGGCTGTTTTTCCGCGTGCGGAGCGGTGAGATAGAGAACGATGCCGGCCGTGGCGAATGCGGCGCCGCCGATGATCGTGACCGTCGACACGAAGCCGTCGCTCTTCGCGGCGTTCACGTCGTCGATGCCGTCTTGTGAGCCGCAGACCGTGTAGTCGGGCGAACAGTGATCGCCCGCGCTGCTTTTTTTGCCGAGCGCGAGCACGCCGAAGACGGCACCGACGCCGATACCGACGACTCCGACTCCCGTGACGACGACACCGACGAGACGCTGGGTGTTGCCCGTCGTCGAAGCCTGCGCCTGCGGCTCCGCGGGCCCCGCCGCCATGGCGAGCGCGGGGATCGTGACCGTCGCCGCCCCTTGCGACGCGGGGATGACGACCTTCGTCGAGAAGGGCACGCGACCGGGCGCGGCGGCGTCGATCGTGTGCGTGCCCGAATCGACGGGCATCGCCGCGCCGAGCACACCCTCCGCGATCACGTTGCCGTCACGTTTCACTTCGAGGCCGGGGATGCTTTGCGAAACGACGACGGTGAGATGCGAGAGCTTCGGTTTCAGCTCGTCGGCCTTCGCGTTCGCTTGATCCGCCCAATCCGGGTGCCGGCCTTGCGCAGCCGCCGCCGCGTCTTTGTAGGTGACCCACGCGCTCGCGAGCTGCCCGTTGCCTTCGTAACATGCCGCGAGATTGAGCAGCGTGCCGGCGCCGGGATCGAGCTTTTGGCTCGCTTCGAGCTTCGGACACGCCGCCGCGAAATTCTTCGCCTCCATCAAGTGGCGGCCTTCTTCGAAGAGGGCCTCCGCTTGCACTTTGTTGTCCGCATTTTGCGCGAGCGCGCGCACGGGCGCGCCGAGGATCGACGCGAAAAGAAGCGCACCCGTGAAAGCTCGTGATCGCGCGCGGGCTCGCCGCGCGTCTTGCATGGGTTTCATCTCAATTGCGGACGTCGGGAAGCGTAAGCGGTTTTTGACCGGTCGGCGTGCTCGTAGCGGGCGTCGTTGCGACGGTCGGCGGGGGCGGCGTGGTCATCGTCATGTGCGTCGACGAAGGATGCGTCTTCGGATGGGAGCTCGTCGGATGGGAGCTTGCCGTCGACACCGCGACTAGCGTCGCCGAATTCGCCGGAGGTGTCGATGCCGTCGTCGACGCCGATGGTTTCGCGGGTGACGTCGTCGTTTGCGCGGGGGCCGTCACGCTCGCCACGTCATTCGTGGAAGGCGGATCGACGCGAGGCGCGGCGGTCGAATGGCGGAGCACGACGAACGCCGCGATGCTGATCCCCAGGATCGTCATGAGCGAAGTGACCACGATCGACCGGCGACGAGCAAGCGCGCTCTCGGGAGCGAGCTGCGTGCGATCCCACGCCGACGCCGTGCGCGCGCCCGGTGCGCTTCGGGCCACGCTGCCTGGTGAGCTCGGAGAGCTCGTGCTCATCGCGTCGGGAAACGACGCGCGATACGATTTGTGCTCGCCGCTGGTCGACGCGATTTCGGCTGCTTTTTGCGCCGAATCGGGCGGACCGAACGGCGCGATCGCCGCCGCGAATTCGCTCACGCTCTGAAAGCGCTTGTCGCGATCCTTCTCGAGACACCGCATGATCGCGCCGACGAGGCCGGGCGGGACATCGGGTCGAAGCTCGGTGATCGGACGCGGTTCTTCCGTCACGACCATCACCGAGAGCTGAGTGACGCTCTCGGCGACGAACGGAACCTGCCGCGTGAG
>JAICXU010000674.1 GCA_025934595.1 Polyangiaceae bacterium
GTGCGGCGCGCATGCCGAAGCCCGTCGTTCTCGTCACCGGCGCCAACGGAGAAATCGGTCGCGCGCTTCTCCAGCGTCTGCACGGCGAGGGAAATTATCGCGTCGTCACCGTCGATCTGACTCCGCTGCCCGAGAAGTATCGGCCGCTCTGCCTCGAGACGTACGCCGGCAACATCATGGATCGATACCTCCTCGATCAGATCGCCGCGCATCATGAAATCGAGGTGATTTTCCACCTTGCGGCGCTTCTCTCGACACGCGGCGAACGCGATCCCGAGCTCGCGCATCAAGTGAACGTCGAAGGCACGCTGCACTTGCTGCGCGTCGCGCAGAATCAATCGGGCCGGCTGGGCCGCGCGGTGCGCTTCATTTTTCCGAGCTCGATCGCCGTCTACGGAATTCCCACCGTCGAAGAAAAAGCGAAAGCCGGCCGCGTCCGCGAAACGGACTTCAACTTCCCGATCACGATGTACGGCTGCAACAAGCTCTATTGCGAGCACCTCGGTCGTTACTTCACGAGCTACTACCGGCAGCTCGGCGCGCTCGCTTCGGCGGCACGTCTCGATTTTCGATCGCTGCGATTTCCCGGGCTCATCTCCGCCGAAACGGTGCCGACGGGCGGCACGAGCGACTTCGGTCCCGAGATGGTGCACGCGGCGGCGCAACAGCAAAAGTATTCTTGCTTCGTGGGCCCCGAGGCACGCATTCCGTTCATGGCGATGCCCGACGCGATCGCCGCGCTCGTGGGTCTCCTCGAAGCCGAGCGCGAAAAGTTGTCGACCACCGTCTACAACGTCGGCGGCTTCAGCGCGTCGGCGCGCGACATCGAGGAGCGCGTCCGAAAAAGCTTTCCGAACGCCGAGATCGAATATGCCCCGGACGCGGTCCGCTCGCGCATCGTCGATTCTTGGCCCGAGGACGTCGACGACGGCCGCGCGCGATCCGATTGGGGCTGGAAAAATGCCTATGATTTCGATCGCGCGTTCGACGAATACCTCGTCCCGACCATTCGAGATCGCTACGGCGCCGCAAAGTCGAAGTAGCCCGGCATCGAGGATCTCGTCGAACCTGGTCGGGTGCGCGTCATGTTTGCGCGCTCGTTCCGGTTGTCCTAAGGTGCGCGCCCAAGTCATGAACCTTGCGCGTTGGAGTTTGGTCGGAGCTGCATTCGTTCTCGGCATTTCATACGCCCCTCGTGCCCACGCCGAAGGTGAAGGCGCATCGGCATCGGCTTCTGGCTCTTCGGGCGCCGAGTTCACCGCGGACGGCACGCATCCGGGCGAAGATCGCGAAGGCGAAGAAGGCGAAGAAAAAGAGCCGAAGCTCGCCATGTGGATCGACGCCGTGTTCGGCTTCGGCGACGTCCCCGCGCTCAACACGACGCCGCCGACGACGCTCGGTACGCTCCCCACGCACAACCTCGAGAACACGCACGTCGCGAGCGACTCGTATATTTTGGGCGCGAGCTACCGGCTCGGCGAGAGCCTCGAGCTCGGCGCGCGCATTCCGATCGTGCATGCGAACTTCAGCCCCGAAGGGCTCCAGCAATCGCGCGGCACGACCACCGTCGGCAATCTCGAGCTCTTCGCGGCGTACGAAAAAAAGCTGAGTCCGAAGCTCGCGATCATTCCCGAGCTCGGCATCGCGCTGCCCACCGCCGCCGGCGACGAGCTGCCGACGGGTGACGAGGTCGAGAGCAATCGCGCGAAGCAATTCGACACGAACGCGCACGACCGATTCAGCGCGCTTCAAGCCGCATCGGCGTCGCGCGGCCTCGAAGAGAGCGCGCTCTTCGAATCGAAGCGGCTCGGCATCGTTCCGAAGATCGAGCTCGAATACAAAATGAAGAAGCTCACGATCGCGCCGTTCATCAAGATGGAGAACTTGATCGCGACGTCGTCGAGCCTCGAGAAGGGCTACCTCGGCGAGATCGTCCCGGGCTTCTTGGCGTCGTACGGCGTCACGAAGTGGCTCGACGTCGCGCTGCGCGGCTGGGCCTCGATCGCGTTCGACAAAGAGGACCACGACAACAACGCGCTCATCGTCGTCGAGCCTGAGCTGCGCGCGCACTTCGGGCCGATTCATCCGGTCGTCGGCCTTCTCCTGCCGGTCTTTCCGGTCACGGGTCCGGGCAACACGTTCAACCCGCCGGAGCCGTACGATCCCGTGTTCGATCCGCGTTTCCTCGCGCTCCGGATCGCCATCGCCGGCAAGTTCTAAAACCAGCGTCGATTTCTCCCGGGCGGCGGAAGAGGACGCGCGCAAGCTTGCGCGCTATCGACTAGACTATCGCCCGTCATGCGTCGCGCGGCGGTCGTGTTCGTGGGTGTCGGAGTCTTGACGGGTTGCGGAGGCGGCTCGCTCGGCGCCGCGCATGCTCCCCGGTCGACGCCGCCTGCGATCGCCGTTTCCGAAGACGCATTTCCGAGCGCCCTGCGTGATCTCTTGCTGAGCGAGCCGGGCTCGAAAGAAGAGCGCACGCGACTGAAAGGCGTCGAGGAGCGACAAATGCTTCGCGCCGCCGACGCGTTCCGCAAGCACGCCACCGATCGAGGTCTCGGCGCGGTGCGCGGTGGTCTGTACCTCGCGCGCGCGGGTCAGTCGGACGGCTTGCTCACGCAGAATGCGCGCGGCGCGCTCGTTCCCGCCGTGAAAGAGCTTTCGCAACGTGGCGACGAAGGCAGCGCGACGGCGCTCTACGATCTGTGGCGCACGATCGCGACGCCCGCGGAGCGAAAAGAAATCGACAGCCATCTCGACGCGCTCCACGCGTGGATGCGTGGCACGGCGCAGAATTTGTCGAACACCGAAAAAGCGGGCGCGCTCGAGAACGCGGCCGTCGCGCGGGCGATGCTCGAACCGAGCGACGAAGCACGCGTCGAGGCCGACAAACGCATTCGCGAGTGGGTCGATCAAGCGATCGAATATGCGAAGACGGCGAGCGCACGTCCGCGTTCGCAGCAGCAGATGGGACCGGACGAAGA
>JAICXU010000101.1 GCA_025934595.1 Polyangiaceae bacterium
GCAGGCGATCTCGATCTCGCGCGAGTTCTGCAGATCGTTCACGACCATGCGCACGGAGCGTTGATCGCCGGTGCAGTTCGTCTGCGACAGGCCGGACGCCGTCGGCGGACGCGACGACGCAGGAACGGCGACGAGGAGCGGCGTCAGGATCTGCTCGTCGACCCAATCGACGACGCCGAGCGATCGGGTGGCGATTCCCGTGAGACCTCCGCTGCCGGAGATCGGCGCGACAGCAGAGATGTTCGGGTCGAGCGCGCCGACGATTTGCGAGACGATGCCGCCGTACGAGTCGCCGGCCGCGTAGATCTTCGCGTTCGGCCCGCCGACGTCGGGGACACCGTCGCCGTCGAAATCGCCCATTAAATCCGGCTTTCCATCGTTGTTCACGTCTTGCGTTCCCGGTGATCCGAACGCGCGCAAAATGCGCGAGGCGTGCATCAAGTCGACGACGGTTTGCCGCAAGTTGTCGCGCGAGTGGAAGATGTGCGACGTGAAGAGCAGGCCGCCCGAGTCGAGGATGCCGTCGCCGTTGAGATCTCTCGCGCGTCCTTGGTCGAGCCCGTAAGGGAAGGGGACCATGCACGTGTCGGTGAAGAATCCTTCCGCGAGACTGAGCTGCCCAGCTTGCAGCGCGAGGCCGTGGCCCGGCATGTCGATGCCGAACATCGCGAGACCTTGCGCGGCGAAGTAACCCGCGCGCGCCACGATCTCCGCATCGCTCTGCGACGTGCCGTGCGCCCAGAGGACGACGGGGAAGGGCTCGGTCTGGCCGGCTTTCTTTTTCGGCACCGTCAAAAAGAAGTGGCCCGTGTCGGAGCCCGCGTTCTTCACGACGCCGTTCTTGAAATCGATTTGAAATCGCGCGTCGGGATCCTCGTGATCGGGATCGCCTAGAAAATAAGGCGTTTTGTACGTTCCGGTGACGACGTAGTCGATTTGATCGAACGTCGACAGGAAGGCATCGCTCGATGCTTGCGACTGCGTGAAGAGTTGTTTGATGAGGAGCTCGATGGCGCCCTTCGCATCGGCGGGATGCAAAATGTACGGCGTGCCGATGTGCGGCGCGCAGCGCGGATCGCTCTGATATCCCGCCGGCTCGTCGGCGTCGGTCGCGGCGAGACCGATGGCCGGATAGGCGGTGGCCGTCGGCGGATAGAGCGTCGCGAGATTCGCGAGCGGACCTTTTCCGTAGAGGCCGTCTCTCAGCAAACGAAGATCTTCGTACGTGGGCTCGGTCGTGAAGCTCCACACGAACGCGACGTGATCGAGCCCCGTGCCCGCGATGTCGCCGTAGTAATTCGATCGATTCGGATCCGAGAGAATGTCGCGGACGCGCGCCGTCTCGTCGCGCTGGGTGGGATGGTAGATGGAAGCGAAGGGCGATTTCACCGGCTCGCCGCCCGCTCCATGCAGGCGATCGGTGAGGACGACCGCGTACTCGGTCTTCTCGTCCATCGGCAAAATCGGCTGCAAAATGAGCGTGTCGGTCTGACGCTCGTACCAGCTCATGACGTTGTCGACGCCGTCGATGCCGCCCGGCGGCGGAGGCCCGAGCGTATTGGGGTGATCGAGCACGCCGTCGAAATCGATGTCGCGCGCCGGCGTGTAGTCCGCTTGCGTGAGCCCCGCGCCTTCTTCGTTCGTCTCGAAGAGGATGCTGTTCGAATGCTCGTGCGGATCGTTCGGGTAGTATTTTCCCTGATCCGCGACCGCGATCGGAAAATCGCCGTCGCCGATGTCGACGAGCACAGGAACGCCCGTCTTCAAATTCACGACGTAGACGGGATCGTTCGACGTGTCGTGACCGTCTTTCTGCATGCGCGCGGCGACGTCGGCGATGTCGATGGCGGCCTCGTGCGGATCGTCGTGAGCGCCGCGGTTGAACGCGACCGTGATCGGCGCCGACGTTCCCCAACCCTCCATCTCCGTGAAGCCTTGCCGCGCGTTCGCTTCGAGGTGCGTCGGCGCGATCATGCTCACGTTCAAACGAAGGCCGGTGCGGCTCGACGGATCCGGAAACGTCGCGACGTCGTTCGGAACGGGAATGTTCGGAAGGGGCCGATGCGCGAGATCGAAGACGACCGTCGGCCCGTCACCGGGGGGCGTGGACTTCAGCGAGTCGGGCGCCGTGTCGATCGCACACGCCGCGAGCGCGATCGCGAAAAGCCCGAAAAATCCCGCGCGAAATAGCCGCGGGTCGAGGAGGCGCGTCCTCATTGCAGGAACGGGCAGCTCAATGTCGAGAGACATTCGTGCGACGTAGGATGACTCAAATAATAGAGGTCGGTGCCTTGGGTCGCGAAGAAGCGCGCGATGAGGCCGTTGCCGTAGGTCGCGTAGTCCCACGCCCGGCACGCGTCTCCGGAATCCCACGTGTGCTTGCCGGTTGCCTCGAGGTAGACGTCGACCGAGCCGAGCACTTTGGCGCTCGCATTCCAGGCGCTGTCGTCGCTCGAGAACGGAACGCCCGTTTCACGCGGCGCCCAAGCTTGATCGAGCGACGCGGCGTCGGTCGGATGCATGCCCGCGATGCGCGCGAGGCGAAGCGGCAAGGGGAGATGTCCCGCGTCGAGCAAGTTGTGATTTTCGTCGAGCCAATCGGAATCGAAGAGCGTCTGCGCGCACACGTTCGGATCGACGGCGGGCTGCGACGTGCAGATCGACGACGTCTGGTAATTCACGCCGCAATTCGGTCCGGCCGACGTGCGCTTCAAACGCGGCACGCCTTCCGTCTCGCCGTCGTCGATCAAGACGTCGGTCGGCGTCTTTCCGAACGTCGCCATCAGTCCCGGAGGCGTCGCGTAGTCCGCATATTCGGGATACTTCGTGACGAACGAAGGCGAGAGAAACGGAATCGCGCCCGCTGCACGCGCGAACGCGTGGCCCGTCGACAAATTCACGAAGCCGTCGCCCACGGTTTGGATCGAGATGAGCGCATGCGGCGGAGAAGCGACGCCGTTCTCGTCGGTGAGCGGCTTCATCATGTAGTAGGGCGCGTATTCGATCGGATCGGCGCCGACGAGGCCCGTCTCCGCGAGATCGCGCAGCCGACGAACGTCCGGCGTTTGCCGCGTGAGCCCGAGCCCGTCGTTCAGCGCGATGAGCGGTGAGCCGACGTCATAGAAGACGCCGTCGAACTGCACGCAGCCTTGGTCGCTCGTGCATTGCTGATCGCCGGTGACCGGCGCGAATTTGATTTGGCTCTGCTCGAAGGTCTTGATGCGCCGCCCGACGTGATTCGAAGCATCGGCGGTGAGGTTGCACGTCTTGTACGAATCGACGAGATCGGCGCCGCTGTAGACTTGAATGTCGAGCTTGTCGCCGGCCGTCGACGGAATCGAAATGCGGAAGCGACCGTCCGCGCCCGTGCGCGCGCAATGCACCTCTTTGCTGCGCACGTTCGTGACCATCACCGTTTGGCTCGGAGGCAGCTCGTCGCTGTTCAAGCACGCGAGCTCGACCTCGACCGAGTTGTACCCTTCGCCGACCATCTCGCGCACGCTGCGTTGATCTCCCGTGCATCGCGTCTTCAAGTTTCCGTCTTTGTCGGGCGGCCTCGCGGAAGCAGGGACGGAGAAGATGAACGGCGAGACTTGCTGGAGAACGACGGCCTCCGTGATCCCGTACGAGCGAAACGCGATGTCGACGAGACCACCGCCGCCCGACATCGGCGCTGCGGCTTGGATGTAGGGCTCGGCGCCGCCGAGGATCTCGCTCATGATGCCGCCGAGCGATTCACCGGAGACGTAAATGGGCGCGGTGCCTGCGACGTCAGGAACGCCGTCCGCGTCGAAATCGCCTAGAATTTCCGGGGTCCCGTCACCATTGAAGTCTTGCTTGCCCGGCATCGTGCCGAACGCGCGCATGATGCGCACGCCTTCCATCTCGTCGAGCGTGCCTTGGCGAACCATGTCGCGCGTGTGCGCGATGTGCGCCGTCCACCAATAGAAGGCGGAGTCGAGCGTACCGTCGGCGTCGCCGTCGGTCTCGCGTCCCGTGGCGATGGCGTCGACCCACGGCGCGAGACATTTCGGTGCGAGCTCGGCGGAGGCGAGGGCGCGATTGCCGGTGTCGAGATAAATGCCGTGGTCCGGCATGTCGATCGTGATCGTCGCGATGCCTTGGCGAGCGAAGTCGCCCGCATAGATCATCGCCTCCGTGTCGCTGCCGCCGGCGCCGTGTCCCCAGAACGTGATCGGGAAAGGCTGCTTCAGATTTGCTTTCGCCTTCGGAACGACGAGCCAGAAGTGGACGTCGTCTTGGCGCACGTCGCCGGCGCCGGTCTGGAAGTCGACGTGGAACTTCGACTCCATGTTCACCGAATGCGGATCACCGAGCAAATAAGGTGATTTGTAGCTTCCGATGACCACGTGATCGATGTTCGCGATCGCGCTGTCGAGCGCGGCGACCTGGCCCGCCGAATAGCTGAAGACGCTCACGAAGAGATTGTGGAACGACGCGAGCACGTCGGCGTCGAACTTCACGGAGTAGAGATTGTTCCCGCGCGCGACGCACGCCGGATCCGAGTCCCAGCCGGACGGCTCGTCCGCGCCGGCCCCGACGGTGCCCTTCGCGCGCTGCAGCGTGATCGCGTCGAGCGGATTTTGCGTTTGGAAATACGAGAACGGACCTTTCCCGTAGAGACCATCTCGCAAGATGTGGAGGTCTTCGGTGCCGGGCGCGGTCGTGAAGCTCCACACGAACGCGACGTGATCGAGCCCCGTGCCCGCGATGTCGCCGAAATAATTTCCACGCGTCGCGTCCGAGAGAATGTCCTTCACGCGCGCAGCCTCGGCGCGCTGGAGCGGGTGGTAGATCTCCGCAAACGGCGATTTTACCGGCTCTCCGTTCGATCCCGTGAGCCGGTCGGTGAGGACGACCGCGTATTCGGTCTTCTCGTCGAGCGGCAAGAGCGGCCGAACGATGAGCGTGTCGGTCTCGCGCTCGTACCAGCCGAGCTCGTCGTCGACGAGATGAATGCCGCCGGGTTTTCCGTTGCCCGGCCACGTGTTCGGGTGGTCGAGCACGCCGTCGAAGTCTTGATCGAGCGCCGGCGTGTAATTCGACTGCGTTCCGCCGTGACCTTCTTCCTGCGTCTCGAACAAGAAATTGTTTTCGTTCGACTTGAGATCGCCGTCCCAATACTGACCGAGGCGCTGCAGCGTGAGCGGGAACTCGCCGTCGCCCATGTCGATCATCGCGGGGACGCCCGTCTTCAAATTGACGACGTAGAGCGCGTCGTTCGAGAAATCGTGGCCGTCGCGCTGCATGCGCGCGATGACGTTGTCGAGGTCGATCGCGGGGAGACGCGGATCGGAATTCGCGCCACGATCGAAGCTCACCGTGATCGGCGCGAACGTGCCCCAACCTTCTTGATCGTCGATGCCCGCGCGCGCGGCCGCTTCCATGTCGGTCGGAGCGACGACGCTCGCGTTGATGCGAAGGCCCGTGCGGCTCGAGGGATCGGCGATCGTCGCGATGTCGTTCGGGATCGGCGCGAGCGGCAACGGTCGGTGCGCGAGATCGAATTGGATCCGCGGGCCATTTCCCGGCGGGGTGTCCTTGAGGCCCGTGGGCGCCGAGTCGATCGCGCACGCCGCGATGCTGATCGCCGAGACCGAGAGAAGCGCGCGCAAGATTCCGTGTTTCATCGCGCGCCTCCTAGAACTGCAATCCGGCGCGGCCGATGGCGAGCCACGGAGTTTTCATGCCGGCGCCCGTCGCGTCCGCGAGCGCGCCTCCCGGAAAGAGCACGCCGCCTTGCGCACCGAGCTGCAACGTGAGCTTGTATTCGAGCGGCACGCGAACCTCGGTGCCGAGGTCGACCTCTTCACCGAGATCGTGACGATGCGGATCGCCGCCGCGATAATTCACGTACGCGCCTTGCGTCGCGATGCGCAGCGGATCGACGACGTCGGCGGTGGCTTGCGCTATGACCATGCCCGCCTTCAAATCGAGCCATTTTCTCGGGCGAAATAAGAACGTCGGATTGATGTATTGTGCACCGAATACGCCGCCGTTCGAGGGCAAGAGATCGATACCGGGTGGCGGGCGGCTCGAGTTCGCGAGCAGCGGATCTTGCGCGGCGGTGGCGGCGCGCGCCGTCTGCCAGCGCATGACCTCGTCGAACAAAATCAATCCGACCTTGTGATCGGGATGGAACGTGAAGCGATGCTCGGTGCCGTCGTACGGATCGGCGTCGCCCGACGCGTAGCCGAGCTCGACTTGGCCGACGAAGTCTCCCCACTTTTTGACGTCGCTGTCTTTGCACTCGCCGTTGCAGCAGCATCCGCGCGTGGCGTGCACGACGCCGAGCGCCGCCGCGCCGCCGTACGACCGTATCGTCGTCGTGTCGCCGCTCAAGGCTTGCGCGTTCGTGCGAAGCTCGTTCGTGGTGCCGAGGATCGTCGCCGCCTCTGCCTGACCGAACACATAGGTGTCGGATCCGTATACTACGGGGGCCGCGAACTTCCCCGCGAGGTCGAGCACGCCCACGGTGATCTTGTCGGTGTAGGCCGCGAAGTCGGTCGCGTTGCGGTCGCTTCGTTGATCGCGATAGACGCCGTAGAGGCCGATTTGATTTTGGCCTTGGTCGTAGAGCGCGGCGAAGACGCCTTGGAACGCTTGATCGCCGCGCGTGAGCTGCGCGGTGGGATCGCGATAGACGAGATCGCCGGCGACGACGACGATGAACGGGCTCTCCTTGCCGAGGGGCTTCGTGGCGAAGAGGACTCGCTCCGAGATCGATCCGTAGCGGTAGTCGCCGAAGAGCGACGGATGATCGCCGTCGTTCGCGAGGATGCCCATGCCCCAATGCGACGGCTGCTGGCCGACTCGAAATACGCCTATTTTCGTCGTCAAATCCGCGTAGAGCCAGCGCGGCTGCACGTTCGAAAATCCGTTGTAATCGTCGCGCGGCGTCTCGTCGGCGGAGACGTCGTGCGCGCGATCGCCGAGCACGAGCCCCGTCACGAGATCGATCTGCCCGACGATCTGCACGTTGTCGCGCACCTGCAGGCGCGGCGTGAAACGAATCCAGTGCGTGACGAAGTTGTTCTGGCCGAGCGAGTCGGCCGTGGCGTTCGGATGCGCCTGCAAAACGGACGTCGAGACGTCGAGCGGAAAGCTCGACATGGCTTGGTAGCGAAGCTGGTACTCGCCATGAACTTGAAAGCGAACGAGGTGCTTGTCGGCGGGATAAATTTCGGTGCGACCGTCGTCGAGCACGAGCCGAGGGAAATCCTTCGGCACGCCCGAATCGTCTTTTTGATCCGCGTCGTCGTCGGCGCGCGCGGTGGCGGGCACGAGCGCGAAGAGCGCGGTGAAGGCCAAAGCGCGTCGAGAGAGGCTTCTGCGAAAAAGGGCGGCCATCGGGCGGCGGGAGCATACAACGTAAACGCGCGGAATTGACCTTCGATCGTGGGCGTGCGAGAGCGATCGGCGCATGAAGCCCGTGATGCTGGGTGGGCCCCTCCGGCTCGAGGATCTCGAGGACGTCGCCGTTCGGCGGCGCCCCGTCGAATTCGCGCCCTCCGTTCGCGCCAAAGTCGACGCTTCGCGCAAAGCCATCGACAAGATCGCGCTCGCGGGCGACGACGCGCCACGCGTCTACGGCGTCAACACGGGATTCGGCGCGCTCTCGGAGACGCGGATCTCCGCGGCCGACATTCGCGCGCTTCAACGAAATCTCGTCCGGTCTCACTCGACGGGCGTCGGTACGGAGCTCTCGATCGCAGAGACGCGCGGCATGATGCTCCTTCGCGCGCAGGTCATCGCCCTCGGACATTCGGGCGCGCGATCGGTGCTCGTCGATCTCCTCGCCCTCATGCTCAATCGCGGCGTGCATCCGCGCGTGCCGTCGCAAGGCTCGGTCGGAGCCTCGGGCGATCTCGCGCCGCTCGCGCATCTCGCGCTCACGATGATCGGGGAAGGTGAGGCTTCGCTCGATCCTCCCGATGTGAAAATAGATGCAAAGTACACGCGAAAATGCGCGGATTCCGCCGAAATTTTGAGAGCGGCGAAGCTCACGCCGGTCACGCTCGAAGCGAAAGAGGGTCTCGCGCTCATCAACGGCACGCAGATGATGGCGTCCGTCGGCGCGCTCGCGCTCGCGGAGGCGGAGCGGCTCGCGACCATCGCAGACGTGGCCGGTGCGGTGAGCCTCGAAGCGCTGAAAGGATCGAAGCGTCCCTTCGACGAGCGGCTCCAAGCGGCGCGCCCGCATCCGGGACAAGCAAAGGTGGCGACGAACCTGCGCGCGATGCTCGCCGAGAGCGAGATCATGGAGAGCCACAAACATTGCGGCAAAGTGCAAGACGCGTATTCGCTTCGCTGCATGCCGCAAGTGCATGGTGCGTCGCGCGACGCGCTCGCGTGGGCCCGCGAGGTGATCGAACGCGAGATGGGCAGTGTCACCGACAATCCGAGCGTGTTCTTGGACGAC
>JAICXU010000608.1 GCA_025934595.1 Polyangiaceae bacterium
CGAGCGCGCGAAGGCAAACATCGTCGAGCGCGAGCGGCACTTCGGCGCGATGCGTGCTCGGCGGAGCGATCGGCGCGCGAAGGATCTCCGCGATCGTCTCGGCTTCGGTTCCGGCCGAAAACAAGCGCTTTCCGGCGCTACGAAGCTCCAGAACGGGGTCAGGTCCCCACGAGCATGACTCTGCGCAGATCCATGTGCGACACGCGCCTCGCGTCGTTCATGACGCGAGATCGACGACCGCTTCGAACGCACGAACCGCGTCCTCGAGCATTTTTTTCGCGCGCCCTTCCGCCTCCGCGAACGCCTCGTCTTCGCGGACGTCGCCGCGGACGTCGAAATAATATTTGATCTTCGGCTCGGTGCCGCTCGGTCGTGCGATGACGCGGCTCTGGCCTTCGAGCTCGAAGATGACGACGTCACTCTTCGGCAGCGCGATTTTTTCGGACGCGCCTCCGCTCGTCGCGACACGCGTCCCGGCCGCGACGTCGACGAACGACGTCACGCCGAATGGACCGATCGCGGCAGGCGGGGATTCGCGAAGCCGCTTCATGATCGCGCGGATGTCGGCGCTGCCGCTCGCGCCTTTTTTCGTGACGCTGATTTGGCGGCTCACCCACAAACCGTATTTGCGCGCGATCGACTCGAGCTCGGCGATGAGAGTCTTGCCGCGCGACTTCAACACCGCGACCATCTCGGCGATCAGCACCGCCGCGGAGATTCCGTCCTTGTCGCGCACGACATCGCCGACGGTGTAGCCGAGCGCTTCTTCGTAGCCGAATACGAACGCGAGATTTTCTTCACGCTCGAGATCCATCGCGCGATTCGCGATCCACTTGAAGCCCGTGAGCGTGGCCTCGAAGCGCACGCCCAGCTTCTGCGCGATCCCGCCGAGCTCCGGTGACGAGACGATCGATGCGGCCACGAGACGCTTCGTTTCGTTCGGGCGAGGCTCGGTGAGAACGTAATGTCCGAGGAGCACGCCGACCTGATTGCCTGTAAGCTGCACGTACTTTTGTAGGATTTTTCCCGCGGGAAGCGTGGCGCTTGCGACATAGGGCGACGGCACGGCGACGGCGAGCCGATCGGCATCGGGATCGTTCGCGATCACGAGCTCGGCGAGATGTTTTTCCCCGTACGCGAACGAAAGATCCATCGCGCCTTTCTCTTCGGGATTCGGAAACTGCACGGTCGGAAATTTCGCGTCGGGCTCGGCTTGCTCCGCGACGCTCGTCACGTTCGTGAACCCGGCTTCGGCGAGGGCCTTCATCGCGAGCTTGTTCCCGACGCCGTGCATCGCCGTGTACACGATCGAAAGTCCGCGATCGCCGTCCTGGCGACGCGAGAGACCTCGCACCGCATCGAGATACGCGCGCGAGACGTGCTCGCTCACCGTGTGCACGAGACCGGAGAGCTTCGCTTCGTCGCGCGAAAAAATCGGGACGTTCTTCGCGGCTGGCGCGGCATCGATGTGGCGGGCGATGTCCGTATCGACCGGCGGAATGATCTGCGCGGCGTTGCCCGCGTAGACTTTGTAGCCGTTGTATTCGCGCGGATTGTGGCTCGCCGTGATCATGACGCCCGCGCATGCGCCGAGGTGCTTCACCGCGAACGCCGTGAGCGGCGTGGGCGCGAAATCATCGAACAGATGCGACCCGATCCCTTGTGCAGCAAGCACCCGCGCCGTTTCGTCTGCGAACTCGCGGCTCAGCGTGCGGCCGTCGAAGCCGATGACCACGCCGCGCGATTTCGCTTCGTGTCCGAGCGTATCGAGGAGATAGCGCGCAAGCCCATACGTGGTGCGGCGCACGACGGCGCGATTCATCCGATTCGGGCCGGCGCCGATGATCCCGCGAAGGCCCGCGGTGCCGAACTCGAGCGCGCCGGCGAATCGGTCGGCGAGATCCGTTTTCGCGACGTCGGGCGCACGGAGCAGCGCTTCGAGCTCCGCGCGTGTCGCCGGATCCGGATCGTTTTCACTCCACGTTTTCGCCCGCGCCGTGAGATCGCTCATCGCCCTCGTTCATCACATTTCGGGTTTTCGTTTGCAAACTCTGCCGCTCGCGAGCGCATCGCAGGCATAATCGCCGGACCGCATGCTGAGGTACGCGATCCGGCGTCTTTTATGGGGAATCCCGACGCTCATCGGCGTGAGCCTGCTCGTCTTTTTTCTCACGAGCCTGTTGCCCGACCCGGGAGGCGATTCGCCGCAAGCGCGCGCGGAGATCTGGGCGCGCGATCCGGCCGCATTCGATGCGGTGGAAGAGCGGCGCCGCGAGCGATTCTTGGATCTGCCGCGCTTCTTCAATCCGCAACCCGAAGACGTGAAGGTGCGTGCGAACGATGCGATGGAGCATCTCGTCGCCGACGACGCCGACGCGAAGCTCGCGGCGCATCACCTCGCGCAGCTCGGAGGCGCCGCCCTGCCTTATGTTCTTCCGAAGCTCGACAACATGGCGCCGGCCGCGCGCGGACGAGTGGCGGTGGCGCTCGCGCCGATCGCAGCGAGGATGGGGCTCGTCGATCCGGCCGCGCACTCGGGCGGCGAATCGGCGTCGCCTGCGATGCTTCAGGATCCCACGCAAGCGTCCACATTTTGGACGCGCTTCTGGGAGGATCGCACGCTCGAGTTCACCGAGCCGGCCGTGCAGCGCGCCGTCGATCGTCTCGTGCAAAATGCCACCGAGGCGCGCGAGCGCGATCTGCAAGAAGTCGACACGTTCGCGCTGCCCGAGATCATGGAAGCGCTGAAAAATACGACCGATCCGCACGTGCAGGTGGAGCTCACGCAAATCTTGGCGCACGTGACCGAGCACCCGGTGACGATCCCGGCGGACGCGGACGCGACGTTCCGCGCGAAGGTCGTCGCCGATTGGATGTCGTGGTGGTACGTGCATCGCACCGAGTTCGATGCGCTCTCGGGGCCCGACCGCATCGCGGCGACGTTCGGCGAGACCCGCTACGGCAAATGGGTCGGACGCGCCGCCACCGGCGAGCTCGGCGTGAGCGTGCAAGACGGCGAGCCGATCTCGAAGAAGCTCCGCGAGCGCGCGCCCATCACTTTGTCGCTCACGTTCATCGCGATGCTCGCGAGCTATCTCATCGCCGTGCCCGTCGCGCTCATCTCCGCTTGGCGCCGCGGCACGTGGATCGATCGCGGTCTCGCCTTCACCCTCTTCGGTCTCTATTCGCTGCCGACGTTCTGGATCGCGGAGATCTTCGTGCGCCTCGTGCCGCATGCAGCGATGAACGGCGCGGCCGGGCCC
>JAICXU010000992.1 GCA_025934595.1 Polyangiaceae bacterium
GGATTTTTGACCTTCTTAAAATACCTAAAACTGCAATCGGGTCGGTTGGAGAAATTAAAGCGCCAAATAAAAGACAGTAAATAAAATCTATAGAAAAGCCAAACCATTTTGAAAGCCCTTGATAGGACCCCGGCGTCATATACGCATCGACAGAGTCCGTGTTCGCTCCGCTAAACGTATTCGTAAACGACGATACGCACGCGCTTGTATCATCGCGGGGTTGTCCCGCGCGCTGTTGAAGTTCGCTGTTCGTAGCGGCGACTCAGACATGGACTACGCGGCTTTCTCCTTCGCTTCAACGGTGGGCTCGGGGTCGGGCCGGAGCGCGGCGATGAGCTTCGGCATGTGGACGTGACCCTTCACGCGACGAAACTTCTTCTGCGCTTCGGTCAGCGCGAGCGCGACCCAGCGGCGAATCATCGGTCCGCCGCGCCAGCGCTTCACGTTGCGCGTGATGCGGCGGATGGTGCCGTTCATGTTCTCGATCGCGTTCGTCGTCGAAAAGGTGCGGCACAGAATCGAGGGCAAGCCGAGCTTGAGCACGGTGAGCGTCTCGTCGAGACCTTCGCGAAGGCTCGCGGCAGCGGAGTCCTCGCCGTTGCGATCGAGCCACGACGCGAGCTGGAGCAAGCGCTTCTTCGCGGTCTTCGCGCCGCCGCTCTTGTACGCCTCGCGCATCTGCTTCATCACGTAGGGCCGCCGCGACTCGGCGAGGTGATCGCGGACGTTGCGCATCTTGTGGACCTGGCAGCGTTGGATCATCGCGCTCGCGCCGAGCACGTCGAGCAGCGCCTTGCGAATGCCCTTGCCGCCGTCGATCACGCAGAGAATCGTGCGATCGATCTTCATGCCGCGCTCGATGATGTCCTGCACGAGCGACGTGCACACGGCGGCATTCTCCGTCGAGCCAAGCCAGAGCCCGAGCGGCACCTTTGTACCGTCGCTCGTCACGCCGAGCGCGACGATCACCGTCTGCCCGCCGACGTCGAGACCGTCGACGAAGAGCGCGACGACGTCGAGCTCGTCGAGGCGGCTCGCGAGGAACGTCTTCATCTTCTCCTTCGTCTTCTCGATGAGCGCGCGGCTCGCCGTGCTCTTGCTCGTTCGTCGCGTGCGCGTGCTCGGAACAGGCTCCAAGCTTCGGGCGTACCCGCGCGTCGAGACCCCCAGCACGATCTGCTCGGCGACGCGCTCGGGAAGCGGATCGCGTCGCCGAAGCTCCTCGATGAGCGGCAGCTCGAGCTCGCCGCTCTTGCCGCGGACGCGCGGGCGCTCGACGATGATGTCGCGCCCGCCGAATGGCAGCGGCGTGCTCGTCGTGCCCCAGTGATTCGCGTCGCGATTCGGATCGCGCGCGTGCTTCGGCCCGGCGATCTTCTCCGCCTCGCCGACGAGCAGCTCGTCGAGCGCAGCGCGGCCCATCGCGTGCACGAACGCGAGCAGGCCGGTCTTCGTGACCTCCATGCCGTGGATCATCGGCAGCACGAGCTGGCGCATCGCGAGCGGCAGCGTCTCCTCCATCGTCGACTCTTGCTTCTTCGTCGTCCTTGCGGCTTTCTTCTTCATGGCGACTCCTGGTCCCGAGGGACGTTTCTTGGTCGAACCGATTCTCGGCCCGACTTGGAGTCGCCGCTACGACTTCACGAGTTCAACAACGCGAGGGGCATTCCCCTCCACCGCCCGCAAAAAGTTTGGCCAAAAAGTTTGGCCTCGAAGATCGTATAATTGACGTTCCGTAGATTTTTTGGCCGGCGTTCCCCACTGCGCGGACTCGTCTCCGCGGACGCGCGCGCGGGGCCCATACCTCTCGCGAGCGGAGGCGGCGCCCAAAAAGCGGCCGAGACGCTCACGGCTGCGCTCGGCGATCGCCTCTTCGAAAATGCCGTACTCTCGTCATCGGCATCGTGAAGCCA
>JAICXU010000025.1 GCA_025934595.1 Polyangiaceae bacterium
GAACATCCGCGGGATTTCGTGCGGCTCGATTCCTCGGCCGTCGTCCTGGATTTGTACGAGCGCATCGCGGCCCTCGGCGAACGCGCGAAGGCGAATGTGACCGCCGCGCTGGGTGTACTTCGAAGCGTTGTTCATCAAGTTGCCGAAGACCTGCGTCATGCGCTCGACATCGACGCTCACGACGAGATCGTGCTCCGGCACGTCGACCTCGAGCTCTTGCCCCGCGCTGGCGATGAGAGGTGACGAGACGTCGACGGCGCGCGCGAGGACGCTCGATAGCTCGACGGGCACGGGCCGAATCTGCACGCCATCGCGCAGCGTGCCCGCCACGTCCATCAAGTCGTCGACGATGCGCGTGAGGAGCGAGAGCTGACGCTCGAGGATTTCGATCTCGCGGCTCGTGCCGTCGACGCATTTCGCTTTCAGCAGGTGCAGCGCCGTCGTCATCGGCGAGAGCGGGTTGCGGAGCTCGTGCCCGATGATGGCCAAAAATTCGTCTTTTCGCTTGTCGGACTCTTGCGCGCGAACCAATTGAAGCCGTTCCTCTTCCGCGCGGAGGCGCTCGGTGAGATCGCGCGTGACCTTCGCGAAGCCGACGAGATTGCCCTTGTCGTCACGCAGCGCGGTGATGATCACGTTCGCCCAAAAGAGCGAGCCGTCTTTGCGGACGCGCCAGCCTTCTTCCTCGAACGTCCCGAACGTCGTCGCGATCTCGAGCTCGCGCTCGCACTTGCCGGAGTCGACATCTGCCTTTGGATAGAACGTGCAGAAGTGACGACCGATGATCTCGTCGGCGCGATAACCCTTGATGCGCTCGGCACCCAAATTCCACGTCGCGACGTGCCCCGCCGGGTCGAGGATGAAGATCGCGTAGTCGCGCACGCTTTCGACGAGCAGCTGAAACAAATTCGCCTGCTGCTCGAGCGCCCGTTTTCCCGCGACGGCGGCGCGTGATGCAGGCGTCGCGTTGTCGGGTGTGTCGCGAGCGTCGCTCATGCGATCACGACCCCAACTCTTTCGCGCCTCGCGGGCTCTCCACGACGACGTGGATGCTTCCTTCGTCGTCGTGAGAAGGATCGTTCGCGAGAGGCGTCACGATGCTCAGCTCTTCTTGCTGCTTTTCTTGCTGCGCGACTTCTTGCGGCCACCGCTCTTCTTCTTCGGCACCTTCGCGCCCGATTTCCGCGCCTCCGAAAGGCCGATCGCGATCGCCTGCTTCTTGCTCGTCACCTTCTTGCCGGAGCGGCCCGACTTCAGCGTGCCGTGCTTGCGCTCGTGCATCGCCTTCTTCACTTTTTTGCCCGCCTTCTTTCCGTACTTCCGGCTTCCCGATTTCTTCGCGGCCATGAATGCCTCCTGTGCGCGTCGCTCACGTTCAAAGTTCGCGCCAGATTCTCCCGTGCGGAATTCGTGCAACGTGGCGTTCCGGCGCGTGGCCGCCGACACACATTTTCGCCACGCCTGGGGCGACAAAGCTCCGCGGCGCGTTCCGTGCAACGAATTCACGCGTGAGCAAGGACGACTCGCTTCGGCACGTGAACGACGCTTTTCATGATGCCTACGTCACCGCCGAGAAAACGGCGGAGGCCGATGCACCGGTCTTCGTGCTCTTCGCCGACGTGCTCGTCGTGCATCGCGCGGGAAAATCGACCGAGCTGCAAGTCACGCCGGCGAGATTCCACGCGCTGAAGTGTGCCGTGCACGCGCCCGTCGCGGCGTATGCGTTGTTGCACGACGCGTGCGATCGCCCGCTGCCGACCGCGTCGATCGAAAAGCTCGGCGCGCTTCGGGAGAGGTCCGCGCGCGCGATCGACGAAGAGGATCCGGCCGCGCCGCTGCTCCACATGACGATCGATCTGATCGATCGCGCGAGTCGAAGCCCGTTGCCGCGCGCCGAGCTCGAAGCGTTCGCGAAACGTGCGGGCGAAATCATCATGCCGCTCATGGATCGTTCCGCCGAAATGCAGCTCGGCTGCTTGCACGATCGCGTCGACGAAGCATTCGCGATGCTGACGCCGGAAGAACGCGATCTCGTGCAGGTCGTCGTCGCCGGTCACCATCAAGCGCGCGACCGAAGCCTCGGCATGCAATATTTCGAGAAGCGGCTCGGCAAGACCGACGATCGCGGATCCCGCGTGATTTACGCCGAAGGCGCGACTTCGGTCGACGCCGCGCTCGGCGTCGTCGGCAAGCAACGCATCGATCGCGATCTCGCGCGCGCGTTCTTCGGAGACGCGAATCGCATGGAGCGCGACCTCCTCGGCGACGCCGCCGCGCGGCTCCTTCGGTAACGCGAAGAGAACGTCACGTACGAGAGGCGGTAGCGGCTTCGATGGCTTTCGTGAGATCGCCGGGATGCGTGGGCTTCTCGATGTAAGCGGAGAATCCCGATTTCAGCGCGCGGGGTCCGGCCATGTCGCGCGGCATTCCGCTCACCGCGATCGCGGGAATCATGCGGCCGGTGACGTCACGAAGCGAGCGAATGAGATCGCAGCCGTCGGCCGATTCACCGAGATTCAGATCGCAAAGCATGATGTCGGGGCGGCCCGTGCGGAAGGCTTCGATGGCCTCGCGAATTCCCGTGGCCGTGAGCGTGAGCGCACCTTCGCGCTGGAGCACGAGCTGATTCAGCATGAGGGTGTCGGGATCGTCGTCGACGATGAGGACGCGCAGGCCTTTGAGACGATCCATGGAAGAGCCATCTTATCCCGAGAATCGACTTTTTCCGAGGAACTCGAGCTTGAACACGCCGATTTTCGGTCGGCATGAAGGTTGGAGGGCCACAGCGACGAACTGTTAGATTGTGGCGCGCGCCCGAACGGCCACGGGAGAGAACCAGGAGCAAACGCCGATGCCAGCTTCCAATCATTTGAGCCCCGATCCGGTGGGGGGTCCGGTTCGAAATTCCGGCTCCGCGCATGATCCTGCCCGCACCGAGACGTTTCGAAAATTTTCGCACGCTACCGCCGACATGGTCGGTCGCTCGCAAACGTTCATGTGCGCAGTGGCGATCATCGTCATTTGGGGAGCCACGGGCCCGCTCTTCCACTTTTCGGACACGTGGCAGCTCGTCATCAACACGGGCACGACCATCGTCACGTTCCTCATGGTGTTCTTGATTCAAAACACGCAGAACCGCGACGCGCAGGCGATTCACTTGAAGCTCGACGAGCTCATTCGCGCGAACGTGCATGCCCGAAATGGCCTCGTTGCTCTGGAGAGCCGAAGCGACGAGGAGCTCAAGAACTTGCAATCGGAGTTCGAGCACATTCGCGATCACATCGAGAACGTGCGCGAGAAGCGGCGCGGCGCGAGACCGCCCGGCGCATGACCACGAAAAAGCCGTCGCACGACGAAGCCCTGGACCATGCGTTCGCGCGTCTCTATCGCGCGACGCCGGAGGAATTCGTCGCGACGCGCAAAGCGCTCGTCGCGGAGATGCGTGAGAACGGGGAAAAAGAAGCAGCTTTGGCGATCGGCGAAGCGAAGAAGCCGACGTCGACGGCGTGGGCGGTGAACCAGCTCGCGCTCGCGCATCGCGCCGCGTTCGATGATTTCACGAGCGCCGTGGAAGCGCTCCGCAAAGCGCAACGCCATCTGCTCGAAGCTTCGCCGGCGAAATCGAACGAAGCGAAAAAAGATTTCGCGGACGCGCGGACGGCGCTCAATCGCAAGATCGCCGAGCTCCAAAAGCTCGCGAAAGCGGAGCTCGAACGCGTGGGCGTGAAGTGGACGCTCGCGGCGCAACGGCGGATCGCGACGACGCTCCATACCGCGCCGCTCGCATCGCCGGCAGACCTCGACCGCGTCGCGAATGGGCGTCTCGAAAAGGATCTCGATGCGGCAGAAGACGACAGCGTGCTCGCGGTGGCGCTCGGTCCGCTCGACGAGCGAAAGCTCGCCACGAGAACGACGCATCACAAGGCGAGCGTGCGCGAGGACGACGAAGCACGCGCGGCGCGGGCTCGCAAGGATGCCGAAGAAAAGGCCAGGCGCGCTCTCGAGGACGATGCGCGCGTCCGCGAGCGCGAAGCGACGAAGCTCGAAGCCGAAGCCGATCAAGCGGAGGCGATCGCCAAGCGCGCGCGCGACCGCGCGAATCTTGCGCGCAAGAAAGCCGATGAGGCACGCGCTTTGCTGGATTGAGAGAAGCGAAAGGGACTCTCATGAAAGCCACGACTCTTTTGAAGAAGCAGCACCGCGTCGTCGAAGGTTTGTTCAAGAAGCTCGGGGGGAGCGCACCGAAAAAAGAATTGCTGCGAGAGCTCGCGAACAACTTGGCGGCCCACATGGCGATCGAGCAGGAAATTTTTTATCCCGCGATCAAAGAGATCGACGAGGACATGGTGCTCGAGAGCTTCGAAGAGCACGCCCTCGCCGAGATCGCGCTGAAACGACTTCTCGCGACGAATCCCAAAGACGATTCCTTCGAGGCACGTGTCACGGCCACGAAAGAGCTCATTGCACATCACGTCGACGAGGAAGAAGAAGATCTCTTTCCGAAGGTCGAAAAGAAAATGGGCGGTGAGCTCGAGGAGCTCGGCGCACGCATGAAAGAGCGTTTCGACGAGGCCTTCGCGCAAGGCTTCAAGGCCCTCGCTCCGGCAGGCACGGGCAGCACGCTCTCGGATCGCGAAAAGCCGCGCGCGTTCGCGAGCGCCTGATTCTCGTGCCCGATTCACGCGCGTGATTCGCGCGATTTCAACGGCGGCCCCACACGACGAGCCAGAGGCCGCCGCTCACGATCGCCCACGCGGTGACGGCGAGCGCAATGGTGAGCGGGAACGGGCAAATGCGAATCGCCATGATCGTGGCCGCGAAGGCGACGAGACCCATCGTGGCCAGCGTCGCTCCTTTCGCCTCGTCGATCGCCGCGTCTCGGCCGTCGTGTTTCATGGCGAGCGTGAGACCGGCGGGCAAGATCGCCGGAAACGCGAGGAGCGCGCCGCCGATCACCGGACCGTAAGCGTGCGCGACGACGCCGGCGATGACGGTGATCGTTCCGCCGAATGCGAAGCGAACCACGTGCTCGTGCCACTTCGCCTTCTTGAGACCCTCGAGATGGAATTCGGGCTTGTTCACGACGCCGCCCGAGCGAAGACGAGGATGCCGACGCCGGCCGCCGCGACCGCGAGCCACGCGATCCACGCGAGCACCGCGGAGACTCCGACGGCCATGTGCTCGCGCTTCGTGAGCAGTAGGCACACGCCGCCGTACGCCGTGAACGCAAGCGCGCCGACGATCATCGATCGCGCTTCTTCGAACGAATATTCGGGGCCATGATGCATGTACGCGAGCCCGAGCGTGGCGATGGCGACCGAAGGCGCGGCACCGAAGAGACCTGCGAACGTCTTCGGCTCGAACACCTCTCCGATCAGCGCGAAGAACGAAACGACCACGCCCCCGAGCAAGAAGCGGAACGCGAGCTCGCCTGCGTTCATGCCGATCTCCTCATTTTCCACCCGCGAGCTTCCACGCACGCGCGAGGTCGCGCACGAGCTGTCCACGCGCCTCTTCGCGCGCCTCGTGGGTCGGCATGCGCAAAATCGCGGACGGATGATAGGTGACGATCACCTGCCGATCCTCGTGCGTCAGCACCTCACCGAACGAAGCCATCAAACGAAACGTGCCGCCGAAGAGTGATTGAGCCGCCGTCGATCCGAGACATACGACGACGTCGGCGCGCACGGCCGCGAGCTCCGCGGAGAGCCACGGTGAGCACGCGACGATCTCTCCCGCGAGCGGACGCGAATGCATGCGGCGCTTCCCGCGTGGCGTCCATTTGAAATGTTTCACCGCGTTCGTGACGTACACGCTCGACCGTGGGATTTTTGCTTTCTCCAAGAGATCATCGAGCACGTGACCGGCGGGGCCGACGAAGGGCTCACCCGCTTTGTCCTCGGCGTCGCCAGGTTGCTCGCCGACGAGGACGAGAGCGGCGTCGCGACGACCTTCGCCGAAAACGGTTTGCGTCGCGGTCTTGTAGAGATCGCAACCGCGGCAGTCTTTCGCCGCCTCGGCGAGCTTCGGCAAGGAGCGCGTCGAAGGCACCCAGGGCTCGGCGCCGGGTGCCTTTTTCTTTTTTTTTTCTCCGCCATCCTCGTCGCCTCGCGGCTACTTGCTCGGCGACGGCGCGTGGATGGTCTCGACCTTGCCCACGGAGGGCTTCTTCATTTGCAGGCGCGGGTTCGGTCGATCCTTTCGATCGAACGGCGCGAGCCGCACGACGGTGCCCGTCGTGGCCGAGCGCGTGATGGCCTCGAGGATGCGGATGTCGCAGAGGCCTTCCTCGCCCGACGGCTCGGGATCCGTATCGCCGATGATCGAATCGGAGAAATGCACGAGCTCGGGCGCGAACTGATCGCGTTTGGAGTAGGAGGTCCGCTTCGTAGAATCATCTACCGTGAGGAATTCCGTGAGACCCTGCGCGTATCCGTAAGCAGGATCGAGCCGAATGTCGCCTTTCGTTCCGACGATGCGATATTCGCAAACGTCACCAGCCGCTTGGCTGGCCGTCACTTGCGCGACGCGTCCTCCCGAGAATCGCAAGATCGCGGTCGTGGTGGCGTCGACGTCGTGGAAACGCGCGTCGATGTCTTTCACTTGGGTCGCGAAGATCTCGAGCGGCTCGTCACGGAACAAGTAGCGCGCGGCGTTGACGCAGTAGATACCCATGTCGTACATCGCGCCGCCGCCGAGCTCGCCTCGCGTGCGAATGTCGCCCTCGCGAACTTGCTGCGCGAAAACGGAGCTGAACCTCCGCGCCTCGCCGATGATGCCGGCTCGCACGCGATCGATCGCGGTGAGGGGCGCTTCTTCGGCGTGGAGGCGAGAGGCGATCATGAGCTTCACCTTCGCAGCGCGTGTGGCCGCGATCATCGCCTCGCAGTCGGCCACGGTCACCGCCATCGGCTTCTCGCAGAGGACGTGGAGCCCGATCTTCGCCGCGCGCTCGGTGAACTCGCGATGCATCGCATTCGGCAGCGCGATGTACACGGCGTCGGCCTCCGCCGCGCGCGCGACGGGCTCGAGCTCGGCATATCCGCCGAGATGCTCGACGCCATATTTTTTTCCGAGCGTGCGCAGCTTCTCTTCGTCGGAAGAGATCAGCGCGACGAGCTCCGAATTTTCTTTCGCATGATGAAACGCCGGTAAAACGGCGACTTGCGCGATGTTGCCCAAGCCGACGACGGCATAACGGATCTTTCGTTTCGCGGGATGCTGCGGGCTCGGTTCGGTCATCGGATCCTCCGTAGGTTTCGTGTCGACACACATGTGTGCAAGCGAGACGCCAAGCGCGTGACGAACGATTCGGGCGCGATCACGAGCGCGCGCCATCACGCTTGTGACGCTCGTGCAGCACCGCGCAAACCCGTCACGCAGTCGACGCGCGGCGCGTGCGCGGTTCGAATCGTCGCGCGTGGCGCACGCGTTGCACCGACGGAGGAAATGGACCTCTCCGACTATCGCCGAAAGAGAGACTTTTCGATCACGAGCGAGCCTTCCGGCGCAAAGCACGCGAAAACGGGATCGCTTTATCTCATCCAAAAGCACGACGCGTCGCACCTTCATTACGACTTTCGCCTCGAGCTCGACGGCGTGCTCCTCAGCTGGGCGGTCCCGAAAGGTCCGAGCCTCGACCCCAGCGTCAAGCGGCTCGCGATGCAAACCGAGGATCATCCGGTCGAGTACGGATCGTTCGAAGGCACGATTCCCAAAGGCCAATATGGTGGCGGCACCGTGATGCTATGGGACACGGGCTCATGGGAGCCTCACGGCGATCCTCACACCATGATGAAGAAGGGACATCTGTCGTTCGATCTCCATGGAGAGAAGCTGCATGGGAGCTGGCATCTGGTGAGGACACGCGGCAAAGACGAACGACCGCAATGGCTTCTCTTCAAATCCAACGATGACGCCGCGGCGAAGGGCAAGGACGCGAAGCTCACCGCGACGCTCAGTGTGAAGTCGGGCCGCACGATGGATCAGATCGCGCACGGGGATTCGCCGGTGTGGAGATCGAAGTCGACGGCGAAGTCGAGGTCGAGGTCGAGGTCGAGGTCGAGGTCGACCGAGGCGAAGAAGAAGAAGCATGGTGAGGGCCCACCTCGTGTGATTTCGCCCGAGCTGGCTCTGCTCACGAGCGAGCCGCCGAAGGGCGATGCGTGGGCTCACGAAGCGAAGCTCGATGGATATCGGATCTTGGCTCGCGTGGATGGCGAGGACGTGACGCTCTTCACCCGCAAAGGAAATGATTGGACCGATCGCATGCCTTGGCTCGCCGACGAGGTGCGCGCGCTCGGGGTGGAGAGCGCGATCTTCGACGGCGAGCTCGTCGCGATGAACGACGAAGGCAGGAGCGATTTTCAGCTTCTGCAGAATGCGCTCAGCGAAGGCGCGCGCGCGAGCCTCGCGTACTACGCATTCGATTTGCTTTTTTTCGATGGCGCCGACTTGCGCGACGAGCCGCTGATCGATCGGAAAAACAAGCTCGAAAAGCTATTCGCGAAAAAGAAGAAGTCGCCTCGCATCTTTTATTCTTCTCACACCGTCGGGCACGGCGACGAGGCGTTCGCGCAAGCTTGCAAGCTCGGCCTCGAAGGCATCGTGTCGAAGAAGCTCGATAGTCGCTACGAGGCGCGACGCGGGCCCGACTGGCTCAAAGTGAAATGCACGGGTCGCCAGGAGCTCGTGATCGGCGGATTCACCGAGCCCCGCGGATCACGCTCTTCGCTCGGTGCGCTCCTCGTCGGTGCGCGCGACGTGAAGAAGGGATCGCTCCGTTATGCGGGCAAGGTCGGAACGGGATTCAGCGAAAAGTCACTCGCCTCGCTTCGCGAAAGCCTCACCGCGCTCGAGACGGAACAGTCGCCCTTCGACAATCCGCCGCGGGGTCACGAAGCGAAGGGCGTGCACTGGGTGAAGCCGGCCCTCGTCGCCGAAATCGAGTTCACGGAGATGACGCGCGACGGGAAGCTTCGCCATCCGACGTTCCGAGGTCTTCGTGATGACAAAGCTGCCGAGGAGGTCGTCATGGAACGAGCCGTCGCAGGAAAGACCGTCGCGAAAAAAGCGGCGCGCGGTCTCACGAATCCCGATCGCGTCCTCTATCCGGAAAAGGGAATCACGAAAGACGAGCTCGCCGCCTACTACGAAAAGGTCGCTTCGCGCATGCTCCCCCATGTCGAAGGTCGCCCTCTGACGCTCGTGAGATGTCCCAATGGTCGGGATCACTCGTGCTTCTTCCAAAAGCATGCGTCGCACGACGTGGACGAGGCGATCCGTGAGATCCGACTCCGCGAAAAGAGCGGCTCGGCGAAATACATGACCATCCACGACGAAGCGGGCCTCATTGCGCTCGTGCAGCTCGGCGTGCTCGAGATTCACACGTGGGGTTGTCACGACGATGCGCCCGAGAAGCCCGACTGGCTCGTCTTCGATCTCGATCCGGACGAGGCGCTGGGTTGGAAGGAGGTCACGCGAGCCGCGTTCGAGGTGCGGGAACGTCTCACCGCCGTCGACCTCGAGAGCGTCGTGAAGACGACCGGCGGAAAAGGCGTGCACGTGTGTGTGCCCGTCACGCGCAGGCTCGATTGGGATCGCACGAAAGAGATGTGTCATGCGTTCGCGCTGCAAATGGTGCACGACGCCCCGTCGCGGTACGTCGCCACGGTGTCGAAGGCGAAGCGCACGGGGAAAATTCTCGTCGACTATCTTCGCAACGGTCGTGGCGCGACGTTCATCGCTCCGTATTCGACGCGCGCGCGGGAGGGCGCGCCGGTCGCGATGCCTCTTCGATGGCGCGACCTCGAATCTTCGAAGCGGCCCTCGTTCGATCTGCGCGGCGTGCTCGGCGCGAAGCTCGGCGCCGATCCTTGGAAAGACGTCGCGCGCCATGCGCAGTCGACTGTGCGCGCGGAGAAATCGCTTCTTCGCAGCCCGTGAAAAGAGCTGATGCAAAACGGCATGCTTGAGTCATTCGTGCGCTCCCGATGACCTTGTTTTCGGCTCGATTTCGCGCTTGAGCACGGGCACTGCCATTGCACATCGCTCGCTCGTGAAACGGGGTCGATCGTGAACGTGCTACCTGGCTCCCCGAATCCGCTCGGCGCGACGTGGGACGGCGAAGGGGTGAACTTCGCGCTCTATTCGGAGAACGCGACCGAGGTCGAGCTCTGCGTGTTCGACGCGGAGGGGAAGGAGACGCGCTGCGCGCTGAAGTCACGCAGCGAGCACGTGTGGCACGGCTATGTGCCCGGTCTCGCGCCGGGATGCCGTTACGGATATCGCGTGCACGGTCCGTACGATCCCCCGAAGGGGTTGCGCTTCAACCCGCACCTCGTGCTCCTCGATCCATACGCGCGCGCCGTCGACGGCAAGGAGAATTGGGACGGCGGCTGCTTCGCGTACGACCTCGGGAACGAAAAAGGCGACTTGCAGCCGACCGAGCACGAGCAGCTCGGCGCGCCGCGCGGCGTCGTCGTCGATTCGTCGTTCGATTGGGAAGGCGACACCCAACCTCAGATTCCGCTTCATCGCAGCGTCATCTACGAAGCGCACGTGCGGGGCCTCACGAAGCTCCATCCCGACGTACCGGAGGAGATCCGCGGCACCTACGCAGGGCTCGCGCATCCTGTCGTCCTCAACTACCTGCGCGAGCTCGGCGTCACTGCGATCGAGCTCATGCCGGTGCATGCGTTCGTCGACGACAAGCTCCTCTTGGATCGAGGCCTTCACAACTATTGGGGTTACAACACCGTAGGCTTTTTCGCCCCTGACGTGAGATACCGGTCTCGGCCGACGCTCGGGTCGGAGGTCAACGAGTTCAAGGCGACGGTGAAGGCCATTCATGCGGCGGGCATGGAGGTCATCCTCGACGTGGTCTACAACCACACGGCCGAGGGCAACCATTTGGGGCCCACGTTCAGCCTGAAAGGCATCGACAACAAAACCTACTATCGACTCGTCGAAGACGACCCGCGCTATTATTTCGACTACACGGGCACGGGCAACACGCTCAACGTGAGGCATCCGCAAACGCTCACGCTCATCATGGATTCACTCCGCTACTGGGTGACCGAGATGCACGTGGACGGGTTTCGATTCGATCTCGCATCCGCGCTCGCGCGCAGCCTGCACGAGGTCGATCGCCTTTCGAGCTTCTTCTCGCTGATTCACCAATCGCCGAGCCTTCGCAACGTGAAGCTCATTGCCGAGCCCTGGGACGTCGGCGAAGGGGGCTATCAGGTCGGGAACTTTCCCGTGCGATGGGCGGAATGGAACGGGCGATATCGCGACGCAATCCGATCTCTCTGGCAGAAGGAGGGCAAGAACGGCGGCGACATCGGCTATCGCCTCACCGGATCGAGCGACCTTTACGAAGCAAGCGGACGGCGGCCTTCCGCGTCCATCAATCTCGTCACTGCGCACGACGGCTTCACGCTGAACGATCTCGTGAGCTACGAGCGAAAGCACAACGAGCCGAACGGCGAGCAAGACCGCGACGGAAATAGCGACGAAAGAGCCTGGAATTGCGGCTTCGAAGGGCCCTCGACGGACGAGGGCGTGAATGCGATGCGCCGCAGGCAGAAGCGAAATTTCCTCGCGACGCTCTTTCTTTCGCAGGGCACGCCGATGCTCACGGCCGGAGACGAGATCGGTCGTTCGCAACGCGGCAACAACAACGCGTACTGCCAAGACAACGAGATCAGCTGGGTCGACTGGAACCTCGACGACGAACGCCGCGCGCTGCTCGAGTTCACGCGTCGCATGCTCCGTTTGCGGCGCATTCATCCCGCGCTGCATCGATCGAAATTTTTCCAGGGGCGCGCCGTCATCGGCACCGAGCTCCAGGATCTCCTGTGGTTCCGGGCCGACGGATCGCCATGGAGGAACGACGGCGATGCGCATTCGAACGTATTCGCCATGTTCCTTGCCGGCCGCGGCATCGACGACGTCGACGATCGCGGAAGGCCGATCGTCGACGACAACCTGCTCGTCCTCTTCAACGCGAGCGACGCAAATGTCGACTTTCGGATTCCTGCGCTCGGCAGCGTGCACGAGTCGTGGCAATTGCTCGTCGACACGGCGGACGATGCGGCGGAAGAGAGGAGAGCGCCGGGCGAGGCTACTACCCTCTATGCGCACTCTCTCAAGTTCTATCGGGCGCCCTCACAGGTCGTTCGCACAGGTGGATCCACCCACACGTTCGGATCGACCTACCGGCTCCAGCTGAATCCCCACTTCGGCTTTGCGGCCGCCAAAGATCTCCTCGGATATCTCCGCGATCTCGGCATCACCGACGTCTACGCATCGCCGATCCTCGCCGCCGCGCCGGGCAGCCCTCACGGCTACGACGTCGCCGACCATTCGCGATTGAATCCCGATCTCGGCACGCGCGCGGATTTCGACGTATTCACGAACGCGCTTCGCGAGAAAGGAATGGGCCTCCTGCTCGATTGGGTTCCGAACCACATGGGCATCGCGAGCAACGCGAACATGCTCTGGAACGACGTACTCGAAAACGGACCGAGCTCGCGCTTCGCCGAATACTTCGACATCGATTGGTCTCCCGCCAAGGTGGGTCTCACGAACCGCGTCCTCTTGCCGATCCTCGCAGCGTCGTACGGAGAGACGCTCGAGCGCGGCGAGCTGCGGCTCGAGTGGAATCAAGAAGGCTGTTTCGAGATCGCGTACGGCGAACGTCGTTTGCCGGTGCGCCCTCTCTCGATCTTGCCGCTCCTCCGCCAAGTGCGAAAGCGGGCCGAGCTCGTGGAAGACGGTCGCGAGGCCGAAGAGTTCGACAGCGTTCTCTCCGCGATCGCGCACGTGCCCGGCCCGTGGGAGACCGATCCGGCGCTACGAAAGACGCGCGCGCGCGAAGAAGACGTCATCAAACGCCGTCTCGCCGAGCTCACCACGAAGGTGCCCGCGGTCGC
>JAICXU010000724.1 GCA_025934595.1 Polyangiaceae bacterium
CGTCTCGGTCGTCGGCGTGTTGTTCCGTGCGGCCGCGCCGCTGACGCCGTCGCTCGGTTGCAACGTCGACGACGCCTGCGTTCCCGCCGGCTCCCTCTTGTCGTCGCAGCCGGCCATGGCCGCAGGCGCCGCGATGCCGAAACGATCGACGATGGCTCTTTCCTGCGCGTCGCTCTCGATCGACGTGAGACGCACGCCACGCACCGGCGATCGACGACGCGGAATGCCGTCGCGCGCATACGCCGACTCGCTCTCGAGCGCGAGAATGCTCGTGTGCGGCGTGATGAGACCGTAGTCGAGACCGAGCGAGAGGATCTTCGATCGATTCTCGTCGGACCCTGCGCCAATCAGCCGATGAATGTATTCGGAGGCCCAGAGCCGCGGCACGAGCGACGTGACGACGTCGTTCTCGAGCGTGATCGGGTAGCTCCACGTCACGTCTTTTCCGCCGATTCGGCCGGAGATTTTCACGTTGCTCGGCAAGGTGTGATGGGTGCGCGCGAGGAGCACGTACTCCTCGCCGCGCGACAGCTTCCCCGTGCTCGATGCGAAGGGTTGATCGAGGCCCGCGCCGACGTCCACGGAAAGATCCGTGATGGTGGGCATCTTGATCGCGCTCGCGAGTCGCAGCGCGACCTCCGTCGTCTGCTCCGCGTCGTCGATGCGAAGATGCTCGCCGCCGCGGTCGAGCGAGAGCTGCGCGAGCAAATCCTGGCGCGCGTCGGCACCGACGCCGACGGTGAAAAAGCGCGCCCGCGATCCGGTGAGCGAGCGTCGCATGCGGTCGGACAGCTCCTCGCTCGTCGTCTCGCCGCTCGTCGCGACGCCGTCACCGACATAAACGACCGCGGGCTGATCGGTGCCGTGCAAACGCTCGAGCGCGGGCTCGAACATCGCGCCGAGATCGGTCGCGCCCCCGACGGAGTGATCCGAGAGCTTCTCGAGCGCCTTCGAAATTTCGCCGTCGCTCGCGGGCGCGAGGCCCTGCGCCGGATAGACGACGGTCGGCGTGACATCGAGGGCGACGAGCGCAAAATGATCTTCGTCGGAGAGCGCGCGCAAAATGGCCTCCGCCGCCGACATGCGAAGCTGCCGCGCGCTGTCGTCGCCACCCGCCGACGTGTCGACGACGAGCACGAGATCGCCTTTCTGCGGAGGCAACTTCGAGAAGTCGACCTCCGGAACGTAGCGAAGCATCACGTAATCGGCCTGATCGGCGCCGGCTTGGAATCGCCATGCGCGAAGCGGCTTCGTCTGCAGCTTCGACGTCATTTCGAGCTGGAAATCCGCACGCGGAACGAATCCGCTGCGTCGCATCGTCACGCGCTTTCCTTCTTCTTCGACGACGGCGTCGATGCTCGTCGCGAGCGACATCGTGGGCCCGGCGGCGCCGAGATCGACCGACAGCGAAAATTCGTCGAAGCGGATCGGATCGTCCGATCGCAGCGGATAGACGTAGCGAACCTTGCCGTCGACGGTGGGCAAGAGCTCCGTATAGCGAACCACGACGCGCCGGGTGCCGCCCGCGGGGATCGGAAAAATCCGCGCGCGATACGTGCGACCGTCGATCCACTCGAGGAGCGCCGGATCGTACGCTTGCTGCACGGCCGCTTGATAGCGCGCGGCCGCTTCGTGCTTCTCGACGACCTCACCCTCGACGAGGACGCCGTTCGTCTCGAGCGCGAAGCTCGAGATCGTGGCGGACGTCGGTACGGTGAACCAGTACCAACCTTCGATCGCCTGCCCGTTCGGATTCGAGAACGTTTGATCGACCTCGGTCTCCGCGACGCCGTCGCGCACGACCGCGTGCACGGCTTGCTTCGCGATGCCGAGCTTCTGCGCAGCCGCGCCGTTCGACGCGTTCGGATCGAGACCATAAAGGCGACCGACGCCGCTGCCGATCGCTCCGTGCGCGCCGCCCGAGTCGCCCATGCCGCCGGTCCAGTCTTGCCAGAACGCGACCGCTTCGACCTTCGGCGCCCCTGCCGCTTTCACCGTCGCTTGCTCGCCCGCATTCACTTCCGCGCGTCCGGCGGGGGACGTGGCGATCGCGAGACCTCGGGCGACGTAGACCGTGACATCGTCGCCGTCGCGCTTCACGCTGAGCCCCGCGTCGGATGCGGAAACCCTTATTTTTCCGAGGTTGCATGCGATCGCGTCACCATCGACGTGCGGCGCATCGAGCCACACTTCGCCCGATGCGAGATCGAATCCTTTGTCGCCGAGGACGATCTCGGTGTTGTCGCGCAAGAAGACGGCGGCGCCGTCGGCCGTGCGCACGAGAGCGCGCGCGCCTTTTCCCGTCGCGATGTGCGAGCCGATCGCGAGCGGCGTTCCCGAGAGCTCTTTTGCCGTCGATCCCGAATCGCTGACGGCGACGTCGCCCGACACGAGATCGAGCCGCGCGCCGATGATGCGCGACTTGCTCGGCGGAGACGAATGGAAGACGGCGAGAACGACCGCACCGCCGAGCAGCACGACGAGCGCTGCAAAAAGGAGAAGAGTGCGAGGCGTCAGCCGCAGAGTCTGCGGCGACGGCGTGTGTGCGGTGGTGTCCATTTTCGGTCTGTCCCCGTCTGCGCGTGAAGGCGCGTGTGAAGGCGCGCGTCATGTACGACGGGCGCACGCGCGAAAAGATCTTCACACGGGACAGAGGCCTACCGATACCTCGATGTTTCCCTTATTTTTAGCGCGGCGGGCCGCCGCCGCCCGTTGCCGTCTTGCAACCTTGGACGACGTCGACCTTGCCGGTCGGATC
>JAICXU010000852.1 GCA_025934595.1 Polyangiaceae bacterium
AGTGATCGCCCGCGTTGTTGCACGCGGTTCCTGCGGCGGCGGTGGTTCCGCACGCGTCCTCGGGGAGCGCGTCGGCGAACGCAGTGCCGCTCATCGAGACGAGCGTGCAGGTCGCGATGGCGAAAGGCAGAAGGCGAGAGGCGATCGATTTCATGTTCGGAAGTTCTCCAAGGGGTTTCGGCGCAAAATGCGCTCGAGCGTGGCGCGTGAAGAGCACGATGTGAGCCACCGCCGCGCGAGCCAGGAGAACACGAAAACGGCTCATTTTTCGCGGAAAATGTGTGTCACGCGTGTGCCGCCTTTGTGCGAACCAGGGCGATGCGATCCTGAGGTATGACGTGGCCATGGCGCCGACGTTTCCCGAAAGGTTCAACCTCGCCGACTATTTTCTCTTCGATCGTCTCGCGGAGGGGCTCGGCGAAAAAGTCGCGCTGCGATTCGGTGATCGCGCGTGGACGTACGCCGAGCTCGCGGATCGGACGCGCCGATTTTCCGCGGCGCTCATCGACGCCGACGTGCGACGCGGCGAGCGCGTCCTCATCGCGTTGCCCGACGTCCCGCCGTTCGCATGGGTGTTCTACGGAACGATCGCGGCGGGCGCGGTCGTCGCGATGGCGAATCCGGACGTACCGTTCGATTCGATTCGCTATCTCGTCGAGTACACCCAATGCTCTGCGATCGTGACGGTGCCGAAGGTCGCCGAGGCGCTGCGCGAGGCGATGAAAGACGCGGCGTTCGGAAGCGAGGTGCGTCGCGTGTGGGTCGTGCCCGATGCCGCCACCGGCCAAGATGCGGAGCGGCCCGTCGAGTTGCCGAGCGACGCGAAAATTCGCGAGCTCGCCACGGACCTTCGCGCCATGACGCCGAAGAAGTCACATCGCAGGGGCACGCATCGCGACGAGCCTGCGATCTGGCTCTTCACGAGCGGCTCGACGGGCGAGCCGAAAGCGAACGTGCACGCGCATCGCGACTTCGCGTTCAACACCGAGGTCTATGCCAAGGAGACCGTCGGATATCGCAAAGACGACGTGACGGTGAGCGTGCCGCGTTTGTATTTCGGATACGCGACGGGCACGAACTTGATGTTTCCGCACGCCGTCGGCGGCACCACGTGTCTCTTCAGCGAGCGGCCGACTCCCGAGTCGCTCATGAAGGCGATCGCGATGTACGAGCCCACCGTCGTCACGAACGTTCCGACGATGCTCGGTAAGCTCCTCGAGCACGACGCCGCATTGCAGAAAAAGGGGGAAAAAGGGCTCGATTTCTCGTCGATCCGATTTTCACTGTCCGCCGGCGAGGCGCTCCCCGAGCCGCTCCTCGCGCGATGGCTCGAACGATTTTCGAGCGACGTCTACGACGGCATCGGCTCCGCGGAGATGTTCCACATCTACGCATCGAATCGTCCCGGCGACATCAAGCCGGGCTCGCTCGGCAAAGCCGTCGCCGGTTACGAGCTCAAGATTTTGCCGGAGGATGCCGAAGGCTACGGCGCGACAGAATGCGCGCCCGGCGAGATCGGCGTGCTCTGGGTGAAGGGAGACAGCGTCTCGTTCGGTTACTGGCTCGATCGCGACAAGAGCTGGAAGACGTTCCACGGTCACACGTGCCGCACGGGCGACCTCTTCGAGATCGACGAGCAGGGATATTTGTATTTTGCAGGTCGCGCCGACGAGCTCGTCAAAGTGAGCGGCCTCTGGGTCGCGCCGCTCGAAGTGGAAGAGTGTCTGATGCGGCATGAAGCGGTCGCGCTCGCGGCCGTGATCGGCGTCGAAGAAGAAGGCCTCATGAAGACGAAAGCGTTCGTGATCGTGCGCGAAGGATTTTCGGCGAGCGAGCAGCTGTCGAACGAGCTCCAAGCCTTCGCGAAGTCGCAAATCTCGAAGCACAAATATCCGCGCATCATCGAGTTCGTGAGCGACGTGCCGAAAAACGATCGCGGCAAGGTCGATCGCAAGGCCCTCCGCGAACGCGAGCGCGCGAAAGGAAAAGCATGAAGGGGCGCAGAGCATGAGCGAGCCCGGCTATCTCACCCAGCTGACGACCGAGGAGCTCGCGAGGTTTCTCGCGCAGCCACCCACCGTTGCGCTCGTTCCCGTCGGCAGCGTCGAGCCGCACGGCCCGCATCTCCCGCTCGGCACCGATTCGATCTTGAGCGAAGCCGCCTCCGATCGCGCGTGCATCGCGCTCGCAGAAAAAAATATCGCTGCCCTCGTCGCACCGACCGTCGCGTACGGCGTCACGGACTACGCGTCCGGGTTTTCCGGAGCGGTCACGATTCCCGCGCCGGCCCTCA
>JAICXU010000119.1 GCA_025934595.1 Polyangiaceae bacterium
ATCAACGCCGGCGTCGAGGACGTCGCGCTCGTTCTCCGCGGAGGCGTGCCTCTCTACGGCGACACGGCGCTCATGAACGATCCGGTCATCGGCGGCGCAGGCTGCGAGACGATCAACGCGGGCGTCGGTGACGTGTGCGGTAAGCCGAAATCGATCTGCGTCGCGAAGGACACGGGCGACGAGACGCTCGCGGGCGTGCGCGCGACCGGGGAGGCCGTTTACCCGATGTATTTCTGCAAGACGGCGACGCCCACCAACGAGCCGAGCTGTACGCCGTACCGCGAGACGTACAAGGACGGCATCACGACCGACGACTCGGACGGCGACGGAGTTCCGAACGCGAGCGACAACTGCCCGAAGATCTTCAATCCGGTGCGCCTGATGGACAACAACGTGCAGTCGGACGCAGACGGCGACGGCGTCGGTGACGTGTGCGATCGCTGCCCGCTCGACGCCACGAACTCATGCACGAAGCCGAGCGCGGACGACGTCGACGGCGACGGCATTCCGAACGAAAGCGACAACTGCCCAAAGACGGCGAACGCGGATCAGGCCGACTCCGACAACGACGGAAAAGGCAACGCGTGCGACGGCTGCCCCACCGCGAATCCGGGCGCTTCGTACTGCAGCACGACGATCGCGGCGCTTCGTAATCCGGCCGATCCGAATCACGTCAAGGTCAACACGCCCGTCGCGATCGCGGACAGCATGGTCGTGAGCGACTCGTATTCGACCTACGGCTTCATGCAAGCCGCGGGCACCACGCCGTGGACCGGCATCGCGTTCGTGCGCAGCGGCTCGATCGCCGCGCCGGCGATCGGCGACACGTGGGGCGGCGTCACGGGTTTTTACTACAGCTACTTCGGGCAAGACACGCTCACGCTGGCCGGCGCGAGCAAGACGGGCACGGGCGCGACGCTCACGCCGGTCCTCGTCAAGACCACCGACGTCGACACGGGCGGCGCGATGGCCAAAGAGTACGAAGGCATGCTTCTCGAGATCACGGCGGCGAACGAGAGCGGCGGAACGCTGAGCGTGACGAACGACCTGCCGGACGGCACGAGCCATTTCTACGACATCGTCGTGAACTCGAGCCTCTGGCTCGGCGACGGCGCGTTCCAGTATTACGGCGGCGCCAAGACGGATCCCTATCCGCCGGTGGGCTACACGAACGGCACGACGTTCACCTCGATCACCGGCGTGCTCGATTACAGCTTCTCGAACGAGCAGCTCTGGCCGCGAAACGCGGGCGACGTCGTTCACTGAGACGTCGCAAAGACACTGCGTCAGGTCCGCGCGCTCGGCTTCGACGCTCGCATCAAAATGCGTTTGAAGGGGTAAAAATACGGGCGGCGGTCGTCGGTGCGCTCGAACAAAATATGCGTGTATTCTGCAATGAATTGCGCGTAGGCATCCGCGCTCAATTTCTCGGCGTACGTCGTGAGCAGCGTGCCCTTTACCCATTCGACGAGATCGTCACGTGACGCGAGGGTGTGCGCGTAGATTTGTAGGCGCACGCTTTGATCGCGGAAGCCCGCGCGATCGAGCAGCTCGGCATAACGCTCGGGAGCGAGCACGGGCGGCTTGCGAACGAAGCCGCCGAGCGCCGAGGAAAATCTTGGCTGCCGTGCGACCTCGTCGGCGACGAGGTGCGAAACATGATCGAAGTTCGCAGGCATTTGGATCGCAAGCTCGCCGCCCGCAGTGAGACGTCCCGCGAGCTTCTCGAAGAGAGCGTCGTGGTCTTCGATCCAATGGAGCGCGGCGTTGGAAAAAATCAAATCGTGCGTGCCGTCGTCAGCGGTCAAGAACGGCTCGATGCTTTTTTTCTCGAACGACAAGCCGGGAACGTCACGCGGTGCCTTTTCCAGCATCGCTGCCGACGAGTCGATGCCGAGCGTGGACGAAGCGCCGGTTTTCTCGTGCAAGATCTTCGTGAGCGCGCCGGTGCCGCAGCCGAGATCGACGACGCGGGCCGGATTTTTCGAACGAACGAGACCGAGCAAGTCGAAAAAAGGCTGGCTGCGCTCGTTCTTGAATTTTTCGTACTGGGTCGGATCCCACATGCTGCAGATCTCTAGGGCCGAAACGGGCCGGCGCGGAAGAAAGTGTGCAACTCCTCGCGTCGTGTCGCCGACCCGCCGGAGCGCGGGCGCTGCGTCGTCAGCCGAAAATGTCGAGCGAGATTTCGGGTCGCTGCGCTCTCGCGACGCCGATGCGTTCGAGATGCGCGCTCGCCGCGAAGACGGTGGCCTCGTCCCATGCATCGCCCACGAGCTGCAGCCCGATCGGCAAACGCTTTCCGTCGACGCCGACGGGAATCGATGCCGCCGGAAGCCCCGTGAGATTGCCGAGGAACATGTAGCGACATGCGGAGTCGAGCTCGCGCGTGTCGACGAATCCGGATTTCATCTCGTGCTCGTTCGCTTCCGCCGCCGTCTTTACCATCGAGGGCAATGCGAGAAGATCGACATCGCCGAAGAGGCGCGCGACCTCGCGGCGCAGGCCGGCGCGGAGCCGCTGCGCGTCGACGAAATTCGCAGCGGGCCACTCGCCGAGAGCAGACATGACGATTTGCAGATCGGGGCTCATACGATCGGCGAAACGCATCCAATGATCGCGGAGCGCGCCGCGGCCTTCGATGCCGATCGTGACGTAGCCGATTTGCGCCGCGTGCTTGAGCATCTCGACGTGCGTCGTGACGAGCTCCGCGCCTTCTTTTTCGAGAGCGGCAAGCGCCGCGCGACCCGCGCGTTGCACGTCGGGAGAGGCTCCGTTCCATTGCGTTTCGTCGATCGCGATGCGCAAACCTTTCACGCCACGCTTGCAGGCGGTCACGAGCGAATTCGGCTCGATTTGCGGTGAATCGCGCGTCTCTTCGTCGGCGGGATCTTTTCCGCCGATGATCTCGAGCATGCGCGCGAGATCTTCCGTGCTCGAAGCGAGCGGCCCCAAATGTGCGACGGACGAGCCGGTGAAAAGGTCGCCGGCGCGCGAGACGCGTCCCCATGTCGGTTTGATGCCGAACACGCCGCAAATCGCGGCGGGGATTCGGATCGATCCGCCGCCGTCGCATCCGAGGCCCATCGGAACGAGGCCGGTGGCCACCGCGACGCCGGTACCGGTCGACGATCCGCCCGCGACGAACGCGGGGTTGTGAGGATTTTTGGGCATCACGCGTTGTGCGTTCTGACCAATCGGCGACATTCCGTATTCGGTCATCACCGAGATCCCGATGACGATCGCGCCCGCCGCACGGAGGCGCGCGACGGTCGTTGCGTCTTCTTCTGCGGGCTCGTCGCCGAAGAACGACGTGCCTCCGCGACATGGCAAGCCCTCGACCGCCGTCTCTTCTTTGATGACGATGGGAATGCCGTCGAGCAGCCCTTTCGCTCGCTTTTGCGCGTGACGATCTTTCGACGCGCGCGCTTCTTTTCGAGCGGTCTCGCCGGTGTCGTGCGTGAGCGGTCCGATGCTCGGCTTTCGGTTCGCCAAATCGCGTGCAGACTGCAAGCATCGATCGATCGCATCTTCCGGCGACAGCTTGCCGCTCGCGTAGGCCGCTGCGATCTTCGCGCAGGTCGGCGGCCATGTGTCGTGCAGCGGCAGCGGCAAATCGGCGGCGCGCGGCGATCGCGGCGGACGGCCGGCGACCGGGCGATTGTGGAGCTGAAGATCGGCGCGTGCGTGCTCGGGAAGCGCGGCAAGCTCGTCGATCTTCAAATCCGACTTGAACGTCAGATACGCGATCGGCGCGCCGGCGCGCGTTCGAGCCGCACGTGCCGCCGCACGAAGCACGGCGCCGGAGAGGCGAGGGGGTGTAGCCACACGCCGATCCTCTTCCGAACGTCGTGCTTCGTCAACGAGCACACTCGATCCGAGTCGCGCGAGCAAAGCCCTCAGAGGGTGAGGATGCCGGTTCGGATCAGATACGCGAGCTGCTTGCGCTGCTCTTCGTCGAGAAGCGCATGGATTTTCTGCAGCGCGCGCGTGACGGCGTCTCGCAGATTTTCCGCGCTCTTCACGCGAAGATCGCCGGCTTCTTTCGCGCGCGCTTCGTCGAACGTCTCGGGTGCGACGGCGTCTGCGAATGCGGCGACGGTGCGGCGATCGTCGACCTCGGCTTGCGCGCGCTCGGTCTTGAGCTCGCCCAAAATGCGCGCGAGCTCGGCGACTTGGTCGTCACGGAGATCGAGCTTGTGGGCCAAAAATCGGAGCGGACGGCGAACGCCGAGACCGCCGCCGCCGTGTCCCCAATCGCCGTGACCGTGGTCGCGACCTCCAGCTCGCCAACCTTCGAACGGGCCACCGCCGCACGGATTTCCACTGTCGCCGGCGTGAGCTTCTCCACCACAGTGATGCGCGCGGCGCGCTTCTTGGGCGTACTTCCAGAATTGATGCGGATGCATTGTTTTTTCCTGACTCGCGAGGATCGATCGATCGCCCGCGGGGCCTAGGCGCGCAAATTCGCGCGTCTAGATTGGTTTGTCGTGGGCGGGAGCGCCTCACGACCACGCGCAAGAAATGCCGCGCACCAGAAAGATAAGCTCGACCTCGCGGCTGTCAAATGACAGAAATCGTGCCTATGGTGAATGCGTCGGCCGTGGAGCTCACCTTCACACAAAAGCTGCGTCTGCGTGCCACCCAGCTCCGCTCTGCAGCCGTGAATCGCGTCGCCCATGCGGCGGCTCGTGCGCGTTATGCATTTCCGGATGCGCAGCCCGAAAAATACGGCGTCGCGGTGATCCGCAATCTCACGTACGGGCCCACGAGCGCATCGGCCCACAAGCTCGACGTCTACGTTCCCACGCGCGAGCCGAAGCCCCGTCCCGTCGTGATGTACGTGCACGGCGGCGGGTTTTCGATGCTGTCGAAAGACACGCATCGCGTGATGGCGATGATGTTCGCGCGGCGCGGCTATCTCGTCTTCAACGTGAATTATCGGCTCGGTGTGAAGAACGCGTTTCCGGCGCCGCTCGAAGACGTCTCGGACGCGCTCGTATGGGTGAAGCGACACGCGGCGGAGTATGGGGGAGATGCATCGCGCATCGTCTTGGCTGGAGAGTCGGCGGGCGGAAATCTCGTTGCGACGCTGGGCATCGCATGCGCCGCCGAGCTCGACGCGCCGTTCTTGAAACGCGTGTATGATGCAAATATCTCACCGCTCGCCGTCGTCTCGACGTACCCGTTCGCGGACGTCACCGCGTACGAGCGCGTGCTCAAGCATCCGAAGATTCCTCGCTGGGCCAAGCACATGACGTTCGATGCCGCCGCCTCGTACATGGGCGCGCACGTCTACGATCCGTCGAAGGTCTCGCGGCTCGCGAGCCCGCTCCTCCTTTTGGAAGAACCCATCGTCCTCGCGCGCCCGCTCGCGCCGTTTTTTCTTTCGGTCGGAACGCGAGATCCGTTACTGGATGATTCGCGTCGCATGAAAGTGGCGCTCGACGCGCTCGGTGTCGCGAACGAGCTCCACATTTCACCGGGAGAGATCCACGGGTTCGACGCGATGGTGTGGCGCCCGGCGGCGCGCAAAAAGTGGCAGGCGGTTCACGAATTCTTGTCCCGACACGACCAACTCCTTACGCGCGACAAGCACGCACGCGCCGAGCCCTACGAGGGGAACCCATGACGAGCACGTTCACACGCGCAAACGCGGCCAATGCAGCTACCACCCAAGGCGTTCGCGTTTCGGTTCGCTCCACCTATCTCGCCGACCAGTCGTCGCCGCGCGAGCGTCGCTACGTTTTTTCGTACACCGTGACGATCGCGAATCAGAGCGACGCGCCGGTGCAGCTCGTCAGTCGTCATTGGGTCATCACGGACGCCCACGGGCACGTCGAAGAGGTGCGCGGGCCCGGCGTCATCGGCAAGCAACCGAAGCTCTTGCCCGGCGAGCATTTCGATTACACGAGCGGCTGCGTGCTCGCGACCTCGAGCGGCGAAATGCACGGCGAATACCAGATGGTTCGTGACGACCGCAGCGGCTTCGACGCCACGATTCCGCCCTTCGTTCTCGCGTTCCCGCACTCGCTCAACTGATCGCGGAACGAGACCCAATGGACGAGCGCCAGTACCAGTCTCTCGCCGACGGCGCCTTCAAGATGATCGAAGGCATGTTCGACGACATCGACGCCGACGACGTCGACTGCGAGCGCGCGGGCGACGTCATCACGCTCACGATGCGCGGCGGGAAAAAATGCATCGTGAACACGCAGCGTCCCACGCGCCAAATCTGGCTCGCCGCCAATGCGCGCGCCTGGCATTTCTCGTTCGACGAGTCGGTGAATCGCTGGAAAGACGACAAAGGCGAAAACCGCGAGCTCTTCGAGACGATCGCGAACGTCGTGAAAGAAACAGCGGGCGTCGACGTGAAACCGATCGGCAAGAAAACCTAGACCTAGACCTGGACCTAGAGAGAACCGCCAAGACGCAGAGGTCGCCGAGGATCGAAGGATCACAAATCCAGATCTTCACCTTGGCGTGCTCGGCGGCTTGGCGCTTAAATTTCCTTCGACCGCCTCGTCTTCAAGTCGACGCCGATCGCCTGCCGCAGATCGCCGTACGTGTCGCTCGTCGCGAAGAGCGCGAGCTCTCCCCACCATTCTTTCGGGGGCAAATCCGCCGGTGAGCGCCCTTCGACCGCGTTCGCTCGCTTCGCCGCTTGCGTGCTTCCTGCGATGAGCAACCCTGCGCGAGCGGCGGAGAGCTCCGCGAGCTCCGCCCATCGCTTCACGTCGAGCTTCGCGCCGCCTGTCTCGTTCAGCTTTCGGGCGTGCGAGCGAAGACCTTGAATCGCGTCGTGGCTCATGGCGCTGAGGAGCATCGCGTCGCCCTGATCGTGCAGCGTACCGACATCGACGAGCGAGCCGAGTCGAACGGCCGTCGCCGTGAGCGCTTTCAGCTCGCTCACGGACGGGAAAAGCGCGCGCGCCCAGATTTGCGGGCGGTTTTGCGCGATCGCTTTTCCAGCCAAAAATGCGAGGGCCGCGCGAGGCAGCCCCGCGAGAAGCTCGAGTGAAACGAGCACCGCAGGCGAGGTCCACATCGCCGATGCGAACGGCGTGCTCATCTTCGGCCGCGTATGGAGTGACGGCGGCCGCACGCCCAGAATTTCCCCCGCGTCGTAGAACGCGCGCACGACGAGCTTCGCGAGATCTCCCGGCACGTTTTCGAGGCGCGGACCGAGCGCTTCTTCCGGCGGTCGGCTCGCGTTGGCTCCCAGCTTCGCGCGAACCACCGCGGGCGTGATGCGCGACAAGATCGACGTGATGACGGGATCGAGATCCGCGTGCATCAAATGCGTCTCCCATGCTGCTCCGTTGAGCGTCCCGGGAACCTCGCGCGCGGCGAGCGGCGCGTGTCCTTGATGAAAGCGGCGCTGCTCCTCCGACGGCGTCGTCATTTGCGCGAGCACATCGACCGCGCACCACGCGCGATCGATGTCGTCTTGTCGCAGGAACACGTCGTAGAGCTCCTTCAGGCACATCTCCACGTCCGAGCTCACCAAAATTCCCGCGCGTGAAACTTCGACCGCCGCCGCGAGATCGTTCACGACGACGTAGAGCTCCGAGAGGATCTTTCGATCCTTCGCGCTCTCGGGCTTCAGCTTGAGCGCGGTTTGGAAGGCGGCGATCGCGCGCGGCGCATCACCGAGACGATCGCGATAGATGATGCCGAGCTGATGGCAGATGGCGTGTTTCAGCTCGACGTCGGTCGACGTCTGCAGACGATCGACCATCGCGCGATAGGCTTTTTCGAGCCCTTCCCAATCTTTGAGCTCCGTGAAAATGCGCACGATGCGCTCGAACGCGTCGAGACGTGTGGGGTCGATCTGGAGGACCTCACCGAAAAGCTCCGCGGCCCAGCGCGGGTCG
>JAICXU010000837.1 GCA_025934595.1 Polyangiaceae bacterium
GCCTCCGTTCCGCGAGGTGGAGTTCGACATCCTCTACGGACAAGGCATCTCGCGCTCGGGCGACTTGCTCGATCTCGCGAGCGACATGGGCATCGTCGAAAAGAGCGGCGCGTGGTTCTCGTTCGGCGGCGAGCGCATCGGCCAAGGTCGTGAAAACGCGAAGGCGTATGTCGAGGCGCGCCCCGATTTGATGGACAAGATCGAGTCGCTCGTGCTCGCCAAGCACGGCATCAAGCGCGGTCTCCAAGCCCAACAAGCCGCACAAGCTGCGGCCGCGGAAGCGGGCGCAGCCGAGGAAAAAGCGGCAAAACGCGCAGCTTCGCCGAATGGCTCCTCGCGGCTCGAAGCGCGACCTGAAGCGAAGCCCGAAGCGAAACCCGCGAATTAATCGAACCGCATGTGGCGCGCTCGGCGTAGAACGGGCGCGTGAAGATCTACATCATGCGTCACGGGCCGGCGGAAGACGAAGCGCCGTCCGGCCGCGACGCCGATCGCCAGCTCACGACCGCCGGACGCGAGCGCGTACGACACGTCGTGCGCGAGCTGATTCGACGAGGAAAATCGCCGCATCTCGTGCTCACGAGCCCGCTCGTTCGCGCGCGGCAAACCGCCGACATCGTGATCGAAGAAGCCGGGCTTCCGAGCTCGGCGCTCGAGCTCAAAAATGAGCTCGCGATGACGGGCAGCGCGCGCGCTCTCGTGCGCGACGTCGTAGCGGCGAAACGCAAACGCGCGGTGCTGGTCGGGCACGAGCCGGAGCTCTCCGCCTTGGTCTTCGAGCTCACCGGCATCTCGATCGTGATGCAAAAAGCGATGGTGGTCGCGGTGGCGTGCAAGGAAGACGGCACATTTCGCCTGAAATTCGTGATCGACCCCAAAGAGCTTTGATCGCGCCTCGGCGCTAGAATCCCTCGTTCGATGGTCGCCAAGCTTCGAATCGAGGGCTCCGCTGCGATCATCGACGCCCACGAAGGCGAGAGCCTGCTCACCACGCTTCAAGCGCACGAGGTTCCCATCGCGACCTCGTGCGGCGGTGTCGCGACCTGCGGCACGTGCCGCATCCTCGTGACTCGAGGCGCCGAAAATCTCACGCCGATTCGACCGCAAGAGCTCGTTCATCTCGGTAACGTCGCGAAAATCACCGGCCAGCGGCTCGCGTGTCAGTCGAAGGTCTGCGGCACGGGCGAAATCGTCATCGACATCCCGCCGGTCGAGCGCACGGAAGTGAAGCGCGGGCGAAAAGCATCCCGAAACGCGCGCGAGAAGGTGCCTCCGCGAGGCGCCGTCGAGTGGCGGCCGCGCATCTTGGAGAAGAAAAAAGAGGAGCCCTGAACCGAGCGAGTCAAGGCGTTTTTCGATCCCCGCCGGTCGATTTTTAAGGTCACGACCATACGTATAACAAATTGAAATAACAGGATAAAATATCATTCCTTGACAAGGTTTGGCCTGTCTCTAACGTGCCCCATAGGACGTCGATGGGAGCCCGGAGCCTGCTCCATTTTCAGCCAGCCGTCGGGCGCGTAGCCCGGGCGCGGAGCCTCGCGGGCAGCAAGCACGACTCGATGGGAATCGTGGCTCTTCGCGTGCCCGAAAGAGCCAGCCAGGACGCGCGCAGGTTTGCGCGCTCCGGCCACGAGATTCCGGACTCCGCGCCGCGCATTTACGTGCACGAAGGAGCGCGGCAAAAGCTCGAGCGCCAACTGATGGCGGAGTTTCCGGGGCCGGTGAGCCTTTCGATCACCGACAACCGTCATTCGATGGTGTCGCAGTCGTGGCAGCACGGCATGCTCCGCGCGCGCGTCCATCACATGTTCTTGGATGCGCCGAGGAGCGTGCAACACGCGCTCGTTCGCTACGTGGCCCATTCGGATCCGGACGCCAGCGAGCGAATCGGCCGCTTCATCGAGCTGAACGGCGCACGTCTCGCGCCCCGCTCGCGGAAGATCCCGCTGCATACGGCAGGCAAGCGACACGACCTCTGGCACATCTTCCAGGATTTGAACGAGCGCTACTTCGGCGGCTCGGTGCATGCGCTCATCACGTGGGGCAAGCGATCGAAAGTGCGCCGCGCGCGCCACACGATCAAGCTCGGTAGCTACGCTCAGGCCGACCGATTGATTCGCATTCACCCGGCGCTCGATCGCGCGTGGGTGCCGCTGTATTTCGTGCAGTTCGTCGTCTACCACGAGATGCTGCACCACGTTTTTCCCTCGCGAAACGACGGCGAGCGCCGCGAGCTCCACTCCGGCGAGTTCCGCGAGCGCGAGGCCGACTTTCGCCATTTCGAGCGCGCGCTTCGCTGGGAAAAAGCGCATCTCGCGCGTTTGCTCCGAAGCTGA
>JAICXU010000572.1 GCA_025934595.1 Polyangiaceae bacterium
GCCGAAGGGCGCACACGGTGCACCGGCGATCCAAATCAACGAGCACGGTCTCGCGCTCTGGTTCACGACGCCGCTTTATTTGTGGCTGCTCTATCCGAAAAAACGCGGCTTCTTGCACGACCTCGTGCTCGCGTGCGCGCTCATGCCGATGCTCGTCGACCTCTGCTACCAGAACAGCGGCTGGCGACAGTTCGGCTACCGCTTCTCGAACGACTACGCGCTTCTGCTCTTCATTTTGCTGGCGATCGGCGATCGTCCCATGAAGACTGCGTTCAAGATCGCTGCCGTGTGGGGCCTCGTCTGGAATCTCTTCGGCGCGGTCACGTTCGATCGCGGCGGAAAGTACGATCGTTACTATTGGCGCGAAGGCACGCAGACGATCCTCTACCAAGCCGATTGATCCCAAGCCGAGACATGCGCGTTCATCATCTCGATTGCCTGACGATGTGCCCGTATGGCGGGAGCTTTCTCGGCGGCGAAGGCGGGCTCGGAAAGCGCGTCAGGATCGTGGCGCACGTGCTGCTCGTCGAGCGGAAAAATGCGCTCGCGCTCGTCGACACCGGCGCGGCGTTGCAAGACGCAGACGATCCGGCGAAGCGATTCGGGAAGCCGTTCGTGTGGAGCTCGAGCCCACGCCTCGAGAGGGACCGCTGCGCCGTTTCACGCGTGCGCGCGCTCGGCTTCGATCCGAAAGACGTCACAGACATCGTGATCACGCATTTGGATCTGGATCACGCAGCCGGGCTCGTGGATTTTCCGAATGCGACCGTGCACGTCACGAGCGCCGAGCACGCCGCCGCGACGGCGCGCGCCACGCTCGTCGAGAAGATGCGTTACGTACCAGCGATGTGGGCGCACGATCCGAAATGGAAAACGCACGACGCGAAGAGCGGCGATATATGGAACGGTTTCGAATCGGTTCGGCCCATCGACGACGAAGAAGAGATCCTCGTCATTCCTCTGCGCGGCCATACGCGCGGACATGCCGCGGTGGCCGTGCGCTCGCCGATACCGAACGGGCGCGAGTGGCTCCTTCACGCCGGAGATTCGTATTTTTTCCACGACGAAATCCACGCGACGCCGCCGCGATGTCCGACCGGCCTTTCGTTCTACCAAACGTTCCTCGCGCCCGACGAAGACGCGCGAAAGCAAAATCAGGATCGTCTGCGGCGCCTCGCCGCCGACAAGGACGCGAAGACGCACGTCTTCTGCGCGCACTCGTCGACCGAATTCGACGAGCTCGAGCGAATGGCGAAACATGTGTAAATTACACCTAATTTCTGCGCTTTTTGTCGTGGTTTTTGCATGTCATTGTCACGGCGGCGGCGTCGAGCCGAGCGCGCCTCCGGGCGTCACGATGGAATCGATCACGGTCACGAGCCAGCAATTCTCGGAGAACGGGCCGATCGCGGTGGACTACTCGTGCGACGGCAAAGACACGATCCCCTCTCTCGCGTGGAGCTCGCCGCCCGCCGCCACGAAATCGATCACCGTCGTCGTGGACGATCCCGACGCGCCCGGTGGAACCTTCACGCACTTCATCGCATACGCGATCCCGCCAGACATCCACGAGCTGAAAGCCGGCGCCGATCCCGGTCCACCGGCGCGCATCGGAAAAAACGATTTCGGCGCCGTTCGCTACAACGGTCCCTGCCCTCCGCACGGCGAGGAGCATCGCTATCGTTTCCAGGTTTACGCCCTCGACGTCGCGCTCGGCATTCCCGAAGCCGCGGGCCGATCCGACGTCGATTCGGCCATGAGCGGCCACGTCCTCGCGAAGGGCGTCCTCACCGGCGTCTTCGGGCACTGATCAGAGCGCAGCTTTTTTCGGCGGGCCGCCGTCGCCGGCTCCCGATCCGCCAGCGCCCGGTTTCTCGCGCGCGATCTTGATGCTCTTGATCGTGACCGGCGTCATCGGCGCCTCGCCGTTCACGGGCACGCTCGCGATCGCGTGGATCGTTTCGACGGGCGAGCACTCGCCGAAGATCGTGTAGCTGCGATCGAGATGCGACGCAGCGGCGTCCGTGATGAAGAACTGCGCGCCGTTCGTGTTCGGTCCGCGATTCGCCATGCAAAGCAGGCCTGCGCGATCATGCTTGCCGCCCCACATCTCGTCGGGGATCACGTAGCCGGGCTCGCCGGTGCCGTTTCCTTTCGCGTCGCCGCCCTGGATCATGAAGCCCTTGATGATGCGGTGGAAGGTAGTGCCGTCGTACGCGGGACGATTGACCCATTTGCCGCTCGGATCTTTCCAGGTCCGGGTGCCCATCGCGAGACCGATGAAGTTCGCGACCGTGTTCGGCGCCTTGTCGTCGTAGAGCTTGCAGGTGAGCGTCCCGTTCGTGGTGTCGAACGTGGCGACGAGCGGGCCCGTGCCGGCGATGCTCTTCGTGGCGTCGGCGAGCGTGAAGACGCCGTTGAACGGATCGCCGCTCGCGCTGCCGCCCATCGTGCCGGAGCCGGAGAGCGGGCTCGAGAGACCCGCGCCGGTGGCGGCCATCGCGACGCCGCTCGGCGCGGCCTGCGTGCTGTCCGGTTCCGGCGGGGCGGTCTTGCAACCGACGGCCATGATGACGAACGAACACGAACAAGCGGCGATGAAAGCTCTCATTGTTTTCTCCCTGGCGACCCCTACTGGGTCGCGTCAATCGGCTACTTCGGCAATTCGATCTTGTCACCCGGATGCACGTTGTGACGACGCGCCCAGCCCGCATTCGTTTCCAGCACCCACGACGACGGGCAGCCGACGCTGCGCGGCTCGTCGTTCAGCACGGGGACGTTCTCGAGGATTCCGACGATCGTGCCCGACGCATCCACGAAGAGCATGTCCAGCGGGATGCATGTATTATGCATCCAAAATTCGTGGTCTTTCACGACATGAAGATCGAAGAGCATCCCCCGCTCTTCGGGCATGTGCGTGCGATACATGAGCCCTTTTTCCGACTCGGCGTCGGTCTCGGCGATCTCGACCTCGAGTGAATTCTTTCCGACTTGGAGGCTCGTCGTACGAAGTCTCACGTTCGGAGTCGGATCCTTCGGGCACATCGCGACGGGCGCCGCGGAGACGGCGGGCGGCGGATCTTTCGACATCGCGTGAAGGCATGCGGCTGCCGAGCCCGCGGGCGTCGCCGCCGAGGTCAGCATCGCGGGCGCGACATCGGAATTCGACGAGCTCGGCGGCGCGATGTGCGCGTCGACCGCGGAAGGCTCCGGCGGAACGCGATTGCACGCCGCCACGATGCCGCCGAGGAGAAGGAGAGCCGCGAGTCTCACGCCCGGGTTCTATAGCGACCCGACGTCGGTCGCGTCTAGAGCCGTAGCGACCGGATCTCCCTCCGCGTCGAGGTCCGCTCTCACCGACAAAATGAAAACGGCACCACACAGGGGGCCCGGGGGGGGAGAGCCATCCTACGCAGTGCCGTCAACATGCTCTGCGAGCCCCGTGCCAAACGCGCTGCATCAAGATTTGCAATGAAATCCGTGGCTCAACCATGAGCGCACGATGCAAAAA
>JAICXU010000397.1 GCA_025934595.1 Polyangiaceae bacterium
ATGGCGACGCTGGTCCAGGCCATCCGCCTCGCGCTGCACGTCGGCGAAGAGCGTCACGGCGTGACCGATGTGTTCGGACAAGACGTGGGGCCGCCGCTCGGCGGCGTCTTCACCCAGACCCAGGGTCTTCGCACCGCCTGGAACTCACCGCTCGACGAGCGCGGCATCGTCGGCATGGCCATGGGCCTCGCGCTGGCGGGCCAGCGGCCCGTCGCCGAGATCCAGTTCTGCGACTACGCGTTCAACACGATCGACTTGCTCAAGCTCGCCGGCGGCATGAATTGGTCGTCGAACGGCGTGTGGAATTTGCCGATGGTCGTGATGACGCCGGTGGGCTCCGGAATTCACGGCAGCATCTATCACTCGCATTCGTTCGACGGCGCCGCGACGCGCATTCCGGGTTGGAAGATCGTGATGCCGTCGACTCCGCTCGATGCATACGGGCTCCTGCTCAGCGCGATCGCCGATCCGAATCCGGTCATGTTCTTGGCGCCGAAGGCCCTCCTTCGTCAGAAGTCCGCGCCCGGCGAAGAAATTCCCGGCGAGCCCGACGAGCGATCTCTCGCGAAAAAAATCGACGCGCCGCTCGGTGACCGCAGCGCATGGAAACCGGAATGGCCGGACACGCCCGATCTCTTCATCCCGATCGGAAAAGCAAAGACGGTGCGCAAGGGTCGCGACGTCACGTGTGTGACGTACGGCCGGATGGTCGCGCTTTGCAAAAAAGCCGCAGAGGACCTCGCCGAAGAAAACGTCGAGGTCGAGGTGATCGATCTGCGCTCGCTCTATCCCTACGATTGGCCGGCGCTGAAAGAGAGCATCACGCGAACGCATCGCGTGCTCTTCGTGAACGAAGACACCGAGGTGACGAATTTCGGAGAGCACTTGATCCGCCGCACGATCGAAGAGCTCTTCTACGAGCTCCATGCCGCGCCGAAGCTCCTCGCCGGCGCGAACACGCCGGGCGTGGGTTTGGCGGACAACATGGAGATGGCGAGCGTGCCGCAAAAAGCGGGGATTTTACACGCGATGCGCGAGCTCGCGCAGCACGAGCCCTGATTCGCCGCGCCTACTTCTGCACGGCGGCGTAGAGCGGCAACGCCTTCGGCGCGGGATAGAGGGCGGGGCCCGTCGCCGATCCGATGCTCGCGCTCGTGAGGATCACTTCGGGCGTGACGGTGCCCGACGCCGCGAGCTGCGACGATCCGAATTTCGCGATCTTGCCTTGGCTGTACGCGAACCAGAGCCCGCCGCTCTCGTCGAACGCGATGACGCCGGGCAGCGACGTGACGTCCGACTGGATCTGAATCGCGGGCGTCACCGATACCTCACCCGAGCCCGATCGATCCGAGGACGTGAGAGCCGCGAACGTGCCGTCGTAGTCGACCCACAGATTTCCGGCCGCGTCGAACGCGAGCCCGACGGGATTCGAGAGCGTGCTCACGACGGGCGACGATGTGCTCGCCTCGATCGACACGTCGGGCGGGGAGGTGATCGAGCCGGAATCGTGCGGCGTCGGTACTTTGATCACGCGAGCGTTCGCGCACGCCGCCCACAGATTGTCGTCCTTGTCGAACGCGAGCGCGTTCGGCACGTCCGGCACTGTGATCGTTGCGTTGGGCGCATGTACGCCCGCGCCCTTGACGGCGAGACCCTGGTCTCGATCGAAGCGCACGATCGTCTTCGAAAACGCGATGCCGACGAAGAGATCTCCCTTCGAGTCGAATGTCATCGAGACTGGACCCGGCGAGCCGCCCGCGAGCTCCGCGGCGTCGATCTCGACGTCCGCGCTCTGCGAGCCACCGGCGCCGAGCGAATCGGCGGAGTAGCGTTTGATCGACTTGCCGACGCCATCGATCACCCAGAGGTTACCGTCGGAGTCGAACTCGCCTGGAATCGCGCCTTCGGTGCCGGCTTCGATGTCTGGAGCCGGCGAACCGCTCGACGCGAGATGGGACGACGCATAGGCGAGCGTGGGACTCTCGCCATTTTCATTGCCCCACCACATCTTGTTGCTCGTGGCGATCGGCGCATAGGTCACGTCGAGGGTCGCCGTCTCGCCGTCGCACACTTGCACGGACGCGACCGACACCGTTCCTTTGTAAGCGGTGCGCACGATCGGATCGGCCTGCGTGACGATGTCCGCGGAAACCGTGTACGTGCCGCTCGCGATCGAATCGAGCGTCGTGGTCGTCGGCGTGGTCGCGGTCTGCGTGACGCCGCCTGCGACGAGATTCACCGACGCGCTCAAGCCGGACGGCAGTCCGCTCACCGTGACGACGATCTTGCCGGTGCTCGACGAGCCGCACACCCCGTTCACCGTGCTGCCGTTGCCGTCACTCGACCCACACGCGACGAGCACGCCGCTGATCGGAACCATCGTGAAAGCAATGCGTTTGATCATGAATTCGTCGGTAACACGAGCACGCTTCGATTACCGAGGGCTTTCTTCTAGTATGGGAAAGTTCCATGCTGAGACCCGGAGACCGCTTTTCGCGCTACCGCATCGAGAAGATGCTGGGCGAAGGCGGCATGGGGCTCGTCTATCGTGCGTACGACACCGAGCTCGATCGTCGCGTCGCGCTGAAGGTCGTGCATGCGAATGTCGCGCGCGCGCATTCAGCGACGTCGTCGGAGCGTGATCGATCGCTCAGCGAGGCGGCGCAGCGGCTTCTTCGTGAAGGTCGCGAAGCGGCGGGCTTCAATCACCCGAATGCGGTGAGCGTCATCGACGTCGGCGAGGTCGAAGGCACGCCGTACATCGCGATGGAGCTCGTGTCCGGGCGCACGCTACGCACGTACGTGGGCGATCGCGCGATCACGATGGATCGCCGAATTTCGTGGCTGGCGCAGATCGCCGAAGGTCTCGAGGCCGCGCATCTTCGCGGGCTCGTGCATCGCGACGTGAAGCCGGAGAACGTCATGGTGTGCAACGACGGCACCGTGAAGCTCATGGATTTCGGCGGCGTGAAAAAAATGGACGAGGAAAAAAAGCCGGCTTCCACACATCCGACGTTCGTCACGCGCGCGGGCATGGTCGTCGGCACGCCGATGTACATGGCGCCGGAGCAGGCCATCGGCGAGAGCCTCGACGGTCGCTCCGATCAATTCGCGTGGGGCACGCTCGCGTACGAGCTCTTGTCCGGCGGCATCCATCCGATCCACACGAACAATCCGAAGAACCTTCCGCCGGCGTTCGCCGTCATTCAACGACACCCGAAGCCGATCTCGGACGTTGCGCCGGAGATCCCCGCCGACATTCGCGAGATCATCACGCGTGCGATGAAGAAATCACGCGAGGAGCGCTACGAGACGATGGGCGAGATCGCGAGCGCGCTTCGTCGTTATCTCAAGCTCAAACACGTGAGGAATCAGCCGAACGTCGTGGACGACGCGGCGTCGGCACCCACGATCGCAATTACACGCGGAAAATCGCTACAAAAGGCGATCGAAGAAAACGCGAAACGACAAAAGCAGAAAAAGAAAAAGCAGGTTCCCATCGTCGCGAACGTGAATCGCAAGGCGGAGACCGGCAGCTGGGCGGTGTGGATTCTCATCGCCATCATCGCCGCCATGGGCGCGTACGTGCTGTCCGACTTCGCGCGCATCATGCGCCAGTAGCGGGCGAGCGTGCTAGAACGAACGACGATGAGCATGCAATCCCGCATCGAAGCGCAGCTCCGCGCGGCGTTTTCGCCGAGCGTCCTCGACGTGATCAACGAGAGCTCCAATCACAACGTTCCGAAGGGCAGCGAAACACATTTCAAAGTGCTCGTGGTCTCGTCGGTGTTCGAAGGAACGATCGCGGTGAAGCGACATCGGCTCGTCTACGATGCGATGGGCGATCTCATGACGAAGAAGCCGGGCGTACACGCGCTTTCCATCGTCGCGAAGACGCCGAGCGAATGGGCGCAGGACGAAACGGTGCGCACATCGCCGGAGTGTGCGGGCGGCTCGAAGGTCGCGCGTTAGAATTTCACCGAGAAGATCGGCGTCGTTTGCGGCGCGGCGGGGAAGCCCGCGGGCTTCAAATTCAGCCACGTCGGCGATCGATCGGTCAACGGATCGAGCGACGCTTCTTTCTTCGGGTCGGGTGCGCCCACCGCTTGCTGCACCTTGGTCTTCTCGTTCGCGACCGCCATCACGAGGCCCACGGTACCCACGACCGCGCCAACGCCGGTCGTGATCGCCCACGGCACTGGAGACGCATGATGGCTCGATCCGGAGTAGGAGCCGCTGGCGTCGTATCCGTACGTCTCGTTGTCGAGGAGCGTGATGTACCAGCCCCAAAATCCGATCGTCGCGGTGAGGCCGCCGAGCAGGGCCATCGTCACACCGCCGCTGAATCCCGCGGACGAGCCTGTGTTCACGTCGAGCGTCACGTGGTCTCCAGGCTTCGCGAGCAAACGAAACGCGCCGGACGTGCGCACGTTCGACCCGGTCACGCGATAATTCGAATCGAGCGGCATCTCGCGATC
>JAICXU010000828.1 GCA_025934595.1 Polyangiaceae bacterium
ACCGAGCCGGGCGTCGGTTATCGGCTCAAGGTCGAGATTTGAAGTAATTGTATTCTGCAATCATTCAGAGCCACCCTCCGAGGTCGACGGCGAGGCCGAACGAAGTGCCCAAAGGGGCGGATTTTCCGCCGGTTTCGCGCGCAGAGAGCTCGGCCACGAACGTCGGACCGAATCCGACCTCGATGTGCTCGAGCGGTACGAGCGACAGCGGCGCGTAGAACGAGAGCGCGTCGCTCAGGATGCGCGTCTCCGCATTCGGCGTGCTCACGCTTCGCGATTCGAGCTCCACGCCCGCGCGCGGCCAGAACAGAAGATCGCGCGCGATCGGAAACACGAAGCCCGCGCGAGGCGTGACCGAGATCTGCGAGGCCTGCGCGCCCGGTCCCGATTGCCACCCGAATCCCATTGCCACGCCGAGCGAAAGACGACGCACGATGAACACTTCGAGCGACGGTGAAAGAATCGCGGTGCCCGACACCTTGTCGAGCGGCGCCGACGGGTCATGCGCTGCGCCGACGTCGACCTCCCACGCGAAGACGAACGAGCCGCGATCGCCGAGCTCGCGCGTCGGGCTCGCGTTCGCTCGCGGCGGAAGCGCATCCATCCCTTTCACCTCTATACTCGCGCGCGTGTCGCGTCACTTCCTTGCGGCTGCTTGCGTATCGCTCGTTGCCCTTCTCGCGTGCGCGAGGTCCGCACGCGCCGATGTGCCGCAAAAACAAGGCTCGATCGTCGTGAGCCTCGAACGGCTCGTGCCCGTCCTCTCGTATGCGCACGACCGCGCCATCGATACGTCGACGACGACGCTGACGACCGGAAATCCGCCGGGCGCGTACGACGCGTACAACGTCGCGCGATTCGGACTCGACGTTCTCGTCGTGAAACGTCTCTCGGTAGGCGCCGCGACTTCCATGCGCATCGCAACGGGCTCGCCTTCGAATGCACCCGGCGACGATCCGCTCGTGACGCTCGTCGCGCTCTCGCCACGCGTCGGATATTTTTTCGCGGTCGCGCCCGAGGTCGGCTTCTGGCCACGCGCCGGGCTCACGCTCAGCGAGAGCTTCACGCGTGGAACCGACGACGACGGATCGCGCTTCTCCGAGTCGCGTCGTGACATGGCGGCTTCGTTCGACGTCGCCATCGTCGCGTCGCCCGTTCGCGTGCTCGGCGTCGTGCTCGGCATCGGCACGAACGTCCCGCTCGCCGGGTGGGCGTCGCGTACGGACGCCGGCGTCACGAAAGCGGGATCCGCATCGCACGCGGATCTCTCGATTTCAGGCGGATTTCTCGCTCATTTCTAATTTCGATCTTCGAGCGGGTCGGCCACTTCGGCGTGCTTGCCGCACGCGCCGGTCGCATCGCCCGGCGGCATCACCGCCTGCGCCCAGTCGGCGTCGAAGGCCTGCGAGAACGCCGCGATCGCATGCGGATCATCCACGACGATGCCGAGCTCTCGCGCCGCGTGCGTGGAGTTTTCGGAGAAGTTGATCGAGCCCACGTACGCGCGCGCGCCGTCGACGATCATCATCTTCGCGTGAATGTAAGGACGGTCGTGCGACGAAGGCCCGGGCATGAGCCGCGCGTCGATGCCTTCGGAGTCCATGCGCTTCACGATCGGCACGTTGAACAGCGGATTCGGATTCATGTCGCACATCGGCGAAAGCAAGCGCACCGAGACATGGCGTGACACCGCTCGCGCCAGTGCCGCTTCGATCGCCGCGTCGCCCAGATTTTCCGAGCTCGCGACGATCGATCGGCGCGCCGAATCGACGAGCGCGACGAGCTTCGGCTCCGCGCTCACCGGGCTCCATAGGAGCTTCGTGCACGAGAGCGGCGGCGTTTTTTTCGTGTGGGCGGCTGCGTTCTCGATATCCGCGTCGAACACGCGCGAAAACTCCGCGACGACCTCGGGGTCCTCGGTCACGACGCCGTAGTCGCGCGTCTTGTCGTAGATGGTCGTGAGGTTCAGCGACATCACGACGGCGCGACGGTCATCGATGATCATCGCCTTCGCATGCGTGATGCTGAACTCGGGCGAGCTCGGCGTGACGACGATCCCGTGGCTCGTGAGCTCGGTCACGATTTTTTGCGCCGACTTCGATTTCAGATTTTTTTCGTCGAGGATGATGCGCACGTCGACGCCACGCGCTTTCGCAGCGAGGAGAGCGTCCACCATCGAGCGCTCGCTCAAGTGGAACATGATCATTTTGATCGACGACCGCGCGCTCGCGATCGCATCCGCGACCGGCGCGAGGCCACGTGACGAAGGCAGCACGAAGAAAGAGGACGCCGTCGTCGGCGCTACGGGCGAAACACGTGATGACGACGTCGCCGCCGGCGCGGTCCTCGGGGGCGCTGCATGCGA
>JAICXU010000680.1 GCA_025934595.1 Polyangiaceae bacterium
AGGCCGCGAAAGAGATGGGCGGAAACGGAACGCCGCTTTCGTGGGCGGCGCTCCCGAGCCGCTTCGTGCTCGCGCGCGTGCCGGTCGCCGGCGGAAGGCATCACGTGAAGCTCGCCGTCCGCGGCGCCACGAGCGAAAAAGATTTGCTCGCGCCGCCCGGTAGCTACGCGATGACGAGCCTCGTCGTCATGCGATGAAGAGGCTTATTTTCAGCTGCCGCGGTAGCTCGAAAATCCGAACGGGCTGAGGAGCAGCGGCACGTGGAAATGCTGCTCGTGGTTTTGCACCACGAAGACGATGCTCACCTCGGGATAAAAATGCTCCACGTTTCTCTTCGAGAAGTATTCGTAGGTGTCGAACGAAATGCGGTAGGTGCCGATCGAGAGCGGCGTGTCTTTCAGTAGATCTTTCAGGCGACCGTCGGCATCCGTGACGCCGTGACCGCGCGCCTCCCACGAGCCGTTCTCGGCGCGGAGCTCGAGGCTGACGGGGACGCCCGCCGCGGGTTTGCCGACCGAGGTGTCGAGGACGTGCGTAGTGATGGCGCCCATGGCTCTCATCCCTTTCTCTGTGCGAGCTTTTCGATTCGCAGAGCCGTGATTTTTTTCTGCTCCTCCGCGGCGCGTGCGAGCTCCGTGTCCGCGTCGCTCTTCAAGCGCGCGTCGGCGATCTCCAAGAGCTCGGCAGGCGACTTCCCCGTGGCGCACACGATGTAGATGAAGCCGAATTTTTTCTCGTACGCGGCGTTCGCGCGCGCGATGGCCGCGAGCGTCTCGACGTCGGCGTCGGCGAGGTTGGCTTGCTCGCCCTTCGACCACGCCGCGGCTTGCGCGCCCGTCGCGGCGGCGGCGTTCTTTTCGCCGATGCGCGGATGCGCACGAAACGCTTCGAGCCAGTCTTCGGCCGTGAGCGACGCGAAGGCGGCCTCGCTCTTCTTTTGAAGCGAAAGGAGTGAGTCGTACGGACGGCTCTTGGCGAGGGTCCGTACCCAGGTGCTCGAGCCGCAACACGTGAGGAGCTCGGCTTCCAGCGCGGCGTCGGGCAGCGCGTTCAATGTAAAAAGCACGGCATTTTCCCGCCCGATCGTGGTGGCCACGCCATGCACACGCAGCCGGCTCACTCCGCCGTCGGGGAAAATGCGAAGACGCAGGTGCGTAAACGGTCCGCGGTTGTCCAATTCTTTCGAATAGAAATGCCGCGTGTGCGCTTGGAGCTTCGTGCGCGCGAGGAGCGGCCTCCACGTTCCTTCGTGCTCGAGCAGCTCGCCGGCCGTGGCGTTCGCTTTCGCGATCTTGCCGTCGATGGCGCAGCTCTCGGGGAAGTTGCCCTTGAAGTGGTTCGTGTCGACCTCGATCGTCTCGACGATGCCTTCGGTGGCGAGTCGGAGCAGCAGCCAGTCGGGGGCTTCTTTGCGACTGCGCTTCGTCTCCCACCCGTCGCCCATGTTCACGGAGCGGCCGGGCATGATGAGGTTGTGGCGCGATCCGAAGAACATGTCGTTGCACGCGACGACGCATCCGCCGTGGTCGACCGCGGCGAGATCGACGACCTGACCTTCGCGACCGAGCCACGCGAGGTCTGCGACGACGTCTCCGTAGACGCGCAGACGCGCGACGCCGCCGTCCGGATAAATGTGGAGACGCACGTGCGTGGCGCGCGGCGTGTGTCCGACACCGAATTGATTTCGCGCGTCGCCCGCGAGCTTCGTGCGCGGGAGGATCTCCGTCCATGTCGCGGCGAGCAGCTCCTCGATCGTGGCATTCGGCGACGCCGTCGTGATCTCGACCGACGCCGATTCAGGGAAATTTCCCTTGAAATGCGTGGTGTCGATGACGAGCGCGCGCACGATGCCGGGTGCGCCGAGTCGCACGATGCAGTCGTCGTGACCAGGGGTTCGCCGCCGGCGCGACTCCCAACCGTCCATCCACTTGCCGCGGTCGGTGTACTTGCCCTCGATGAACACCGGAGCGGAAGGCTTGAGGAGATTTTCCTTCTCCGCGAAAAAATCGTCGTTCGCATAGATGACGGCGCCGCCGAGGCGCTCGCTCGCGAGGTCCACCCATTGATCGAGCTCGTCTACTTGCTGGTGCACAAATGCCTCCCGAGCGCGCGCGGCGCGAACGCTCCCGCATGATAGATTTTTTCGCCGCGTAAGAACGTGGCTCGTACCGCGCCGAGGATCTTTTTTCCTTGGTACGGCGTGATCTTGTTTTTGTGCTGGAGTCGCGCGGCGTCGACGACGAATTCGGCGTTCGGATCCCACGCGCAAAAATCCGCATCGAAGCCGGCGCGGATCGATCCCTTGCGCGACGCGAGGCCCACGAGCTTCGCGGTCGCCTCACACATCCATCTCGCGATGTCGTCGACCTTTGCGCCGCGCGTCTTCGCTTCCGTCCACACGACGGCGAGCCCAAGCTGTAGTGACGAGATACCGCCCCACGCCTTCGAAAAATCGCCGGAGCCGGCGCACTTGAGCGCGACGGTGGAAGGAGAATGATCCGTGACGACTTGCACGATCCCCTCATTTTTCAGGGCTTTCCAGAGCGACTCGCGATTGTCTTTGTCGCGGATCGGCGGCGCGCATTTGAACGCAGTCGCGCCGTCGGCGATGTCTTCCGCGGCGAGCGACAAATAATGAGGGCACGTCTCGGCCGTGATCTGGACGCCTCGATCGCGCGCGCGTTCGATCATGGGCAGCGCCGTCGACGACGACAAATGCACGATGTGCGCACGCGCGCCGTGTTTCATCGCGAGGCGAATCACCATTTCGATGGCGAGGTCTTCCGCAGCTTTCGGACGAGACGCGAGGTAACGCGAATATTCGCGGGCTTCGCTCGGCGACAGATTCTCGAGCGCGCCCTTCGCGGCCTCGAGCGGCGCGGGCAGCTCGGCGTGCACCAAGAGCGGCGCATTTCGCTTGGCCAAAATCGGCAGCGCGCGCTCGAGGTC
>JAICXU010000972.1 GCA_025934595.1 Polyangiaceae bacterium
CGTGAACATCTTTCCGCGCACGTGGAAGCTCGGCATGCCATGCGACAGCTTTTCGTCGCCGCCGGGAAAACCGAGACAGATTTCTCGCAGCTTCGCGTACGCGGCGTCGGCGTCTTTTCGGGTCGCGCGCAGGCCAGTCGCGCGTCCTGACGGGCTCTTCGTCACGACAGCTTCGCGAGCGCGTCTTTCACGCCTTGCACGTGCTTCGTTGCGCTGAGCTCGCTCTTCAGCATCGCCGCGATTTTTCCGTTCTTGTCGATCACGTACGTGATGCGGCTCACGCGTCCCAAGAGATCCGAAATGAGATTCGTGGCCCCGTAGGCGGTCGCGATCTTCTTGTCCTTGTCGCTCAGAAGAGGGAAAGGAAGCTTGTATTCTGCAACGAATTTCTTGTGGCTGTCGTTCGAATCCGTCGAGACGCCGATGACCTCGGTGTCTGCGCCTTTCAGGTCCTCGTAGATGTCGCGGAAGCCGCACGCCTCTTTCGTGCACACGAGCGTGAAGTCGCCCGGATAGAAATAGAGGACGACGTTTTTCCTTCCGCGATAGTCCGCAAGGCTGATTTTTCCGCCGTCGCTCTCGCCTGAAAATTCCGGTGCGGTTTCTCCGACTCGAGGTTTGCCCATTTTTTCCTCTTACGAGCTGAGGATCGCCGGGAAGCGCGTCTGCATCTCGCGCACCCAGCGATCGTGTCCAGTGAAGACGTCGCCTGCGAGCATCGACGTGATCGCGCGGCGCAAAAAAGGATGTTGATCGTCGGCGAACAAATACGGCGTGAGCGAGCCGCGATAAAACGCCTGCACGCTTCCCAAAAAAAGCTCGGCGCCTTTGCGCATGAGCGCGCTCCATTCCGTGAAATCTTCCGGTCGCGGATTTCTCCCGGTCGCGAGCACGTCGGCGATTTTGTTCGCAGCGTGGAAGCCGCCATACATCGCGAGATGCGCGCCGGTAGAAAAAAGCGGATCGATGAAGCCGCCCGCGTCGCCGACCGCGATCCATCCGGGTCCGGCGAGATCGCGCACGCGATAGCTGAAGTCGGCCATCGCCCGCGCGGGCATGATTTGCGTGGCGCCCCGAACGATGCGCTGCATCGCCGGCGACTCGGAGATCGCGAGCGCATAGAGCTCTGGAATCGTAGTCGCGCTCTTCTTGCGGCGCTTGATCCACGTGCTCGCGAGCACCGCACCGACGCTCGTGCGACCGTCTTTGAACGGGATGGACCAGAACCAACCCGTTTCGTCGCCGGTGCCGAAGACGATGATCTGAATGTCGCCTTCGCGATCGCCCGTATCGCGCCACGCGTCTTGCCACATCGAGAAAACAGCCGTTTTGTCGAGCTCGGGCACTTTTTCGGTGGCGCGTTTTTCGTGCGCGGTGATCGCGTCGCGACCCGTCGCGTCGATCGCGAGCCTGCATTCGAACGTGTGGCTCGCGTCCTTTTCGTCCGTCGCGACGACGCGCACGGGGCCACCGTTTTCCGCATCGCTGCAATCGATTCGGTCGACCTTCCAGCCTTCGCGCATGTCGGCGCCGCACGTTTTCGCGTGGCGAAAAAGAATGTCGTCGAACTCGTCGCGCGGCACCTCGAACGCGAACGTCGTCGAGCGATCGAACGCTTCGGCGAAATCGTAGCGGGCTTGCTTCAGCGTGCCGCTCTCGTGAAAATTCGCGCCGCGTTTCACGATGAAGCGAGTGTGGATGTCGTCGAAGATTCCGATGTCTTTGAGCACCGGCATCGATTGCGGAAGCAGCGACTCGCCGAGATGAAACCGCGGATGATGGGCCTTCTCGAGCACGAGCGCCGATACACCGCGCTTTGCGAGCTGCGCTGCGCAGATCGATCCGCCGGGACCCCCGCCCGCGATCACGACATCGAACGCCATATCGCTAGTCGGCGGGCTTCGGCGGCGGCCCGAGCTGGATGCGTTCGCCGATGTAGGCGCCGATGAGCGTGAAGAGAACGCC
>JAICXU010001081.1 GCA_025934595.1 Polyangiaceae bacterium
CGTTCGACGACCACAGCGTTCCGCCGGCGAGCTTCAAGAGATCGATCGTGTTGAAGGCGTAGTCGCAAAATTGGATTTCGGCCACCGGACGCTGACCGGCCAGCGCGAGCCCGATCGCTGCGCCGACGATTCCGCGCTCGTCGAGCGGCGAGTTCCATGCGGTCTTCAGCCCCTGGGTCTGCGTGAACACGCCCCCGAGCGGCGGCCCCACGTCCTCGCCGAAAATGTCGGTGACGCCGAGACGCGACTCGCCGACATGGAGCGCCATGCGAATGGCTTGGACCATCGTGGACATCAGTCGGCTCCGTTCGTGCGCGATTTCGGCTTGTTTTGTGCGGCTTCCTGAAGATCCCCGGCTTCGCGAAAAATGTGCTCCATCGCCGCTTTGCCTTCGGGTTGCGGCTCTTCGCGCACCCGTTTGCTCGCCTCGAGGAAGTCGGCCTCGATCTTTTTCCTCATGACGTCGGCCTGGGCGCGCGAGAGAAGGCCCGCTTGCTCGAGTCTCTGCTCGAGCCTCCCGATGCAGTCCGCCTCCTCGCTGATGAAGTTCGCGCCCGAGGACGAGGAATGACCATAAAGGCGCGAGACCATCGCTTCGAGCAAGAACGGCTTTCGCTCACGGCGCACGTAGTCCATCGCGTCTTTGATCCCCACGTACGCGGCTTCGGGGTCGTTGCCGTCGATGACGCCCGTGCGCATGCCAAAGGCTTTGCCGCGGTCGGCGATGTTGCGCTCGCCATGTTGCGTGGATGCCGCGGTGCTGATGCCCCACTGGTTGTTCGTGACGATGATGAGCATCGGGAGCTCGGCGCCAGGTCGCGAAGCCCACACGAGACACGTGGGAAAATCGCCTTCCGCGGTGCCGGCGTCGCCGCCTTGCACGATCGTGATGCCTTTTCCGCCGTGACGCTTCTGCGCGAGCGCCGTGCCGGGCGCCATCGAGTATTGCACCTCGATCGGCGAGCTCACGGGAACGACGTTCCACTTCTTGATCGAATAGTGGTTCACGAAGTTGCGGCCGCCCGAGTACGGGTCGGTCGCCGTCGATTTCATCTGGCGCATCGAATCGAGTGGGTCGGCGCCCATCGCGAGCATCGTCGCGCTCGAGCGATAATGCAGATGCAGGTAGTCGTAGTCGAGACCTTCGCCTTTGTGCACGAGCAGGCCGAGCGCGACGTTGAACGCTTCCTCGCCGGGACCGCCGATCCAGAAGTAGCCGTCGCCTTGCTTCTGCATGCGAATGAGGCGCTCTTCGAGCAAACGTGAGCGGAGCATCAGCTCGTGGATGCGAAGAAGCTCCTCTTTGGAGAGCTTGCCCTCGGGGTGCGCCTCGTGGACGACGGTCGTGCTCATGGGACCCGCGCTTTTTAGCATGTTTCGCGCGACGTTTTGAGGACGACGGCCAACGCCACGTGACGCGGCAATTTCGGCTATTTTTTGCGCGGTTTTCGCGCGATCACGACGTCAGCCGCCGTTCGTGCCGCAGAAGAAGTTGAGGTAGGTGCTCGCGGTGACCGAGTCGGTGACGGTGCAGTTGTTGTCGAGCCCGCCGGCGTCTTTCGTGCACTCCGTCTGGGCGGTGCCGGCGTAGCTCGCGCACACGCCGCTGATCGCGCTGTTGTCGCACGTCGTCATTTCGTCGGTCGTTGCCCCGGCGCAATTGAGCGCGGGATTGCAGAC
>JAICXU010000613.1 GCA_025934595.1 Polyangiaceae bacterium
CGTACGTCGTGAAGTGCGAGGTGTTGCGCGGGCACTCGCTCGGATACTTGCCGATGAGGAGCGGCCCGAGGCTCTTTCCCGTATACGACGCCATCGCATACGCGCGATCGAACACCACCGACTCCTTCGCGAGCGCGTCGAGATGCGGCGTCGTCGGCAAGGGGTAGCCCATGAAGCCGCATTCCTCCGCGCGCACCGTGTCGATGGTGATGAGCACGAGGTTCAAGTCGTCCGGCAATCGATCTTCGGCCTTCACCGACGGCCGCGGCGGGATCACCGGCTTCGGGATCTCGAGGTCGGCGCCCGTGCAGTCTTCGTCGATGCCATTTCCCGGCACGTCGATCGCGGTCGGATTTCGATGCGGATCGTGATCGTCGCAGTCGCCGCCGCCGAAGAGCGGTGACGATCCGTCGTGATCGCGATCGGTCGCCTTGCGAAGGACGGCAAGCGCGATTTTTCCGAGCGGCGCGCCTCGCTCGATCGCCTGCGCGGCGGCCCCGTCTTCGTTCAGCGCGTGAGCGACGTGAAAAGTCCAAGCCAGCGGCGCGATCGCGACCAGCGCGGAAAGCGCCACCATGGCGCGGCCCGCGCGCGGCCGCGCGAAGGATACCGGTGCCGCGTACGCGCCCACGACGAACGCGAAGAGGTCGACCACGGGACGAAGATCGAGCTCGTGACGTTTCAGCACGCCGAAGATCCCGAGCGCGCCGCCGCTGCCGCCGCCCGGATCGCCCGCATCGATTCCGAACGCGAAGATCGTGAACGCGATCGCGAGCGCGATGCCGCCCGTCGTCACCGGATCGAGCAAACGCGGGAATTTTTCGGCTCCCGATGCGAGCGCGCGACGCAGCGGTCGCAGCACGGCAAGGGCGCCCGCCGCGATCGCACCGAGGGTGGCGAGGGACGCGAGCGCGAGCTCGATGCCGGCCTCGGCCGGATGGCCTTCCGACAAGATCGATCGTGCGATTTGCGCCGATGCGATCACCCATGCCGTCAGCGTGAGGACGGCGAGCGGCGCGACGGCGGCCGTGCGCGAGCGAAGAAGAACGGGCTCGGCGCGGAGCTTCGCGAAGTGCTGGCGAATCGACCGCGGCGCCTCCGGAAACAAAAACAGATCGAAGACGGCGACCGCGAGCCCCACACACGCCGCGAGCGGTGCGAGAACCCCGATTTCGTCGGAGAGGAGCGCCGTCCCGACCGTCGTTCGCCCCGCCGCCAGCGCGCACGACTGCGCTTCGACGAGCGCGACCACGAACGAAGCGCCCACGGCCCCGCCGAGCGCAACCGAAATTCGTCCGAGCACAGCTCTCACGAAGCGGTTTTACTTCTTTAGCGGAAGACGAGCGAGAGGATGTGCAGCGTCGTAGACCTTCATGAGGTGCTCGGTCGAAACGTGCGTGTAGCGCTGCGTCGTCGACAGGGACGAATGTCCGAGCAGCTCCTGGATCGCGCGAAGGTCTGCGCCGCCGTCGAGCAGGTGCGTCGCGCACGTGTGACGAAGCGCGTGCGGATGCAGGTCCGCGCGTCCCGCGCCGAGGGCGCCATATTTGTGTACGAGAGCTTGCACGGCCCGCACGCCGAGACGCTTACCGCGCGCGCTCAGGAAAAATGCGCGGGCGTCGAGCGCACCGGTCTTCGGATGCGCGAACACGGATCTATCGGTTAAATAAGCGTGGATCGCGTCCATGCATTTTCCGCCGAGTGGCACGAGGCGCTCCTTGTTTCCTTTTCCGCGCACGCGTGCCGACGCGCCGCCGAGATCGACGTCTCCGAGCGAAAGCGCGGCGAGCTCGCTCACGCGGAGCCCGCTTCCGTAAAGGAGCTCGAGGATCGCGCGGTCGCGCTTGCCCGTTGCCTTGGACTGGTCGGGAGACTCGACCACTTCTTGCGCCGCGTCGACGGAGAGGAACGTGGGCAGCGGACGGCGGACCTTCGGGCTCGCGATTTCGGCGGCAGGATTTTTTTCGATCACCTTCTGACGCTTGAGCCATCTCATCCACGCGCGCACGGCCGCGATCTTCCGCGCGGTGGATGCCGGCGCGACCGTGCGCGCGAGGGTCGCGAGCCAACCGCGCAGGAGGTACACGTCGATCGTGCGAACGTCGGATGCTCCTTTTTCTTCCGCGAACGCCGCGAGCGCGTCGAGATCTCTGCGATAGGCTGCGACCGTGTTCGGCGACGCGCGCCGCTCGACCTCGAGGTGCCGCGTGAAGCCTTCGATCGACGCGGCGATTCGCATCCCTTCCCTCGGTAGCACTCGCGCACGCATGCGGCCAAATTCGCAAGGCCCTTTCCAAAAACACGTGTAATTTACAACCACTTGTCCGCTACCTCGCATCCTTCTCGCAAACGACGTTCGCCCTTCAAGCGATGGGCGAAGCTCACGTGGCGACGCGCGCGAAGGCTTTGGCATTTGGCGTGGACCGAGCACACCACGCCGCGCGAGGTCGGCATGGCCGTCGCGCTCGGAGTTTTCATCGGCTGCAGTCCCGCCGTCGGCATGCACGGAGCCATCGCGCTCGGCGCGGCGACTCTCTTTCGTCTCAGTCGCCTCTGGTGCTTTTTGGGATCGCGCATCTCGAGCATCGTGATCCTTCCGTGGATCGTGATGGCGGAGGTCGAGCTCGCGCATTTCGTGCGCGAAGGAAGCTGGCTGCATCTCTCTCGCGAGGAGCTCGTGGCGCAGCGACATCACTTGATGCTCGATTGGATCTTGGGCTGGTTTCCCATCGGTATCGGATCGGGCGTGTTTTTCGGGGCGCTGGCCGCGCTCGCGTTCAGCCTGAAAAAACGCGCGAATCACGCGCGCTAAAAGTTGGCCCGCGAGGCGAGCGCCCGGAACAATTCGCGTATGACTTCGCAAAACGAGGATCGCAGAAAGAAGCGCAGCTTGGACCCGCTCGTGGCGCTGCATTACCAGCTCGGAGCGGCGAGGTCCGAAGGCGAGCTCGAGACGATCGTTCTTGCCGACACCGCGGGCATGGTCGTCGCGGGCGCCGGATCGTGGGCCGCGTGCGAAGAGATCGCCGCGTACGCACCGCTCTTCACGCAGCAAGATTCCGCCGGCGCGACCGAGCGCATCGCGGAGCTCCGCGCCGAGGTCGACGTTCGCCCGCTTCGCATCAGCGGCCAGGACGTTCTTCTCTGCGCACGCCGTCGCCGCGCAGGAAAAGATCACGAAGCCGCGATCACGCGCGCCGCCGCCGGCATCTCGCGAATCTTGGCGGCCGCCTGAGGAC
>JAICXU010000337.1 GCA_025934595.1 Polyangiaceae bacterium
GGCGATGACGGCGGCGTTTCGATCACGCCCGTGACCGGATTCGGCGCCGGAGCGTTTTGCGGCAAGTAGAGAACGACGGCGTCTCCATCGTTCAAGATTTCGCCACGCGGCCGGCGATTGATGCGCTCCATGGAAGCCGGCAAAATCCCGTATTTTTTGCCGATCGATTCGATCGTGTCGCCGGCCTTCGCGTTCACGGTGACGCGCTTTCGATTCTTCGCGCCTTCCCAGTACGTGAAAAAATCGTCGGTGCCGACGGCGATCGCGCGCACGTCCGTGTCGTTCATCGCCTGCACCTTCGAGAGATCGGTGTCTTGCGGAACGAAGAGCTGCAGCGTCATGCCTTCTTGGAGACGCGCGATGGGATCGACCTCGTTCCAACGACGAATGTCGTCGGTCGACACGTGGAATACGCTCGCAATGTCTTTCAGGGTGTCGCCGGCCACGACGCGATAGAAGACGCGCTTGCGATCCGGATATACGAACACGTCCGCAGGAACGATGACGGCAGGCTTGTCGGGTTGCGACGTCGCCGATGCCAATGCGTTCGCATTCGCGGCCGCCGCCGCCTTCGCGCTCGCAGGCGGGATCAGGAGGATCGTGCCGCCGCGAATCACCTCGCCCGGTTGGATCTGATTCAGATCGACCAGCTTCGACGTGGCGACTCCATGCGCGGCCGCAATCTGCTCGACCGACTCGCCGAACTTCACGACGTAGCGCTCGAGCGGCGCGCTCGTGCCCTTCGACTTCGCGAGGCTCACCATCGCCGTAGCGCCTTTGCCCGACGGCACGCGCACGCGGTACGTCGCCTTCGCATCGTCTTCGCTCGTGGTCGGCGGCGTGCGACCTGCGCGATACGCGAGATTCAGATCCGTGATCTCTTTCGTGCTGCACCCTGCCGCCTGGGCGACGCTCGCGAGCGAGGTCGCAGGACCGACGGTGACCTCGTCGAAATCCATCGCGGAGTCCGACGAGACCGAATCGAGGCCAAAAACAGCGGGATTTCTGCCGACAATGGCGGCCGCGAGCATCTTCGGAACGTAGAGCGTCGTCTCCCACGGAAGCGATCCTTCGATGCCCGAGAGCGCCCAGAAATCGTTCGTGTTGTATTTGCGCACGACGAGCGCCATCGACGCATAACCCATGTTGTAAGAAGCGATCGCGAGATCCCAGCTTCCGAAACGCCGATGCAGATCGCTCAAGAACTCCGCGGCCGCTTCCGTGGCGGCGACCGGATCGAGACGATCGTCCTCCCATCTGTCGACCGACAGCCCGTACTGCCTTCCCGTCTCCGGCATGAACTGCCAGAGGCCGACCGCACCGGCCGGAGAGCGCGCCGCGGGATCGAAGCCGCTCTCGATCATCGCGAGCCACAGGAGATCGTCCGGAATTCCTTTCGCGCGCAGCGTGCGGCGGACGGCTTCCTTGTAGCGACCCGCGCGACGCATCCACACCGTGAGGATCGATTTGCCGCGCGGATCGTTCTTGAAGAACTCGAGAAAGCGAACGAGACGCGGCTCCCATCGTACCGGCAGCTCCGGCATGTCGAGATGCGCCATCCACGAGATGTCGCGCGCGCCTTCCGCGGCCGGCGGATCGCTCGGGACCGGATCCGGCGGAAGACCCGACGCATGCGCCTCGGGAAGATCGAGCAATGTCGAGAGCGGCGACGGCAGGTCGGTCGGCCACGGCGAGCCGAACGTCGGCGACGCGGGCGGAAATAATTCGCGCTCGGCGTTCGCGAGCGCTTCGAGCTCGGCGCTCTCTGCGCCCATCGCGACGTCGTCTTGGGTGGGGCCGCCCGCGATCAAACGACGCACGGCAGGATCGGCGGTGTGCGTGCGCGGCGGTATTTTTCCCGACGATTTCGGATTCTTCGACGCCTTTTTTGCGGGCGCGGGCAGCGAGGATTTCGGATGCGACGAGGTCGCACCCGCCGAATGGGGCGGTGACGCCTGCGCGGGGGGCGCAGTAAAATCCGCGGGTTTTGCGGCACGCGCAGGCGGGGCTGCGAGGACGAGCGCGAACGCCGTCCAGCCGAGCAGAGAAATCCTGCGGGCCATGGCCCGAAAAGTCGCACTTTGAGGAGGCGCGGTCAAATTACGAGAGGCTAGTCTCGGAGGATGGAGGACGGGCTCGCATCGATCGACGTCGAGCGCGTTCTGCGGCGCGCCGAAGCGGCGTCGGCGATCGACTTCTCGCTTTATCGCCCGTCGACGATGCAACGTCGCATCGAGCTTCGCATGGCCATGTGCGAGGCCATCGACGTCGGCGAATACCTCGCGCGCCTCGACGCCGATCCCCTCGAAATGGCGGCGTTGCTCGATGCGCTTCTCATCAAAACGACGTGGATGTATCGCGAGCCGAAGACGTGGGAGATTCTGCGCGGGCTCGCGCTCCGTGAGCTCTTCGCAGCACGCGCGGTGGAAGGAGCAAAGATGATCCGCGCATGGGTCCCCGCGTGCTCGACGGGCGAGGAAGCGCAGACGCTCGCGATGTGTCTCGACGAGGCGCGTATCGCGCACGGAGATTTGGATTTTCAGATCTTCGCAAGCGACGTCGCGGAGGGCCCGCTCGCGATCGCGCGTGAAGGAATCTATCCGCTCACGGCATGCAATGCGCTTCCCGACGATCTCCGCGCGCGCTATCTCGAGCCGCTCGTGCGTGACGGCTCACGCTCGGTGCGCGTCGCCGAAAATCTTCGCGCGCGCATCTCGTTCGAAATGCACGACGCCGTTCGTTCCGCCCGCCTCGCGCCGATCGATGCCGGCGTCGCGTCGTTCGATCTCGTCTCCTGCCGGAACCTGCTCGTCTACCTGCGACCAGCGGCGCAGGAGGAGCTCCTTCGTCGCATCTTGAAGACTTGCTCGCAAGGAACGGTCGTGATTCTCGGCGATTCGGAGGCTCTGCGCGTGGTCACGAGCCACGCGGAGCTCGTACCGATCCAGGGGAAAATCCCCTTATTTCGCTACGCGTGAGACCGGCAAGCGCTGTCGGCGGTCAGCGTTTCAGCTCGGGAAACGGCGGGCCCGGACGCGCGAAGAAATAGCCTTGCAAGATGTCGCATCCGAGACCCGCGACCGAATCGCGCTCGTCGAGCGTCTCGACACCTTCGGCGACGACTTGGATCTGGAGCTCTTTGCAGAGCGAAACCATCGACCCGACGATGCGTTGACGAACCGTGGAGTGATGGATGCCGCGCACGAGCGACATGTCGAGCTTCACGATCTCCGGCTCGAGCGCCGCGAAGCTCGTGAGGCCTGCGTATCCCGCACCGAGATCGTCGACGGCGATGCGGTAGCCGAGATAGCGAAGGATGCTGATGCGTGCGTTGATGTCGTCGACGCGATCGATCGTGGCGCGCTCGGTGACCTCGAGCACCACGCGGTCGGCGATTCGCGAGAGCGGAGACTCCGCTTCGTACAAAGTCGAATCGAGCAAATCTTCGGTGTGCAGATTGACGAAGAGCGAAGCTCCCGCTGGCGCGCGCGCGAACGATTGCGCCGCAGACTCGCGAACCTTGCGACCGAGATCGTGCAGCCTATCGAGGCGCTCGGCCGCTTCGAGCATCGCCCCTGGATTCGGCAGCGACGGCTCGCTCGTGCGAAGGAGCGCCTCGTAACCGAACAGGCCGCCGCTTGCCGTGACGAGCGGTTGATACGCGAGGTGCATCGTCGAGAGGGCGCGGGTGAAGCACGTCTCGAGGCCGCTCAAATCTCCCGCCGCCATCGCGGGCCCGCCAATGAGCTTGAGCGCTTCCCGCTTGATTTGAGCCATTTTGTGAAGGCGCACGGCGCGATTCACCGCTTCGACGATGGCCTCGTTCGTAACGGGCTTCACCAAGTATTGGAGCGCTCCGAGCTGCACGGCCTCGGTCGCGGTTTCGACGCGCGGGCTTCCGGTCATCAGGATCACGGGAACGTCGAGATCGTACGCGCGGACGATCCGGAGGAGGTCGACGCCCGAAGTGCCCGGTAGCTCGATGTCGGTGACGATCACCTCGAACGTCGCCGACGACAGCTTCGCGAGCGCCGCTTCTCCGTCGAACGCGGTTTCGACGTGGAAGCCCGCGCTCCCGAGCACGCGTTGCATCGTGCGCGCGAGCGCTTCGTCGTCCTCGACGAGAAGAACGCCCTTGGCGTCGCGGTTCGGTGTCTGCGTGACCGGAATCGTCGGATTGGTCACGCGACCTCCCCCCTTTGCAATGCGCCGCCGATCGCGCTGAGCAGCTCCTGCCTCGCGACGGGCTTCGTCACGTAGGCCACGCACCCGGCGTCGAGCGCGAGCTGTCGATCACCGGTCATGGCTTGCGCGCTGACCGCGATGACGGGCGTCGTGATCGTACGTGGATCGTTTCGAAGAACACGAGTCGCGTCGAGACCGTTCATGTCGGGCATTCGAATGTCCATGAGAATGAGCTGTGGCGGCGCGGCCTGCGCCATCGCGATCCCTTCTTTTGCGCGATCGGCCTCGACGACTTCGAAGCCTGCGCTCTCGAGCATCGCACGGAGAACGCTGCGATTGATGGCGCTGTCGTCGACCACCAAAATACGCGACTTTTTCCGGGGTGCGCTTTGCTCGAGGAGCGCCGCGATCGCGTCGAGAAATCCCGCTCCCGTCATCACGCCTCTTTCCGCGACGAGGTCCACCGACTTCGCGAGGCTCGATCGTTCTTCCGCCGAAAGCGCGCGATTCGTGAGCGCGACGATCGCGAGCTTCTTCGCGTCCGCGCTCGCGTTCCTTCGTGGAGCGAGACCATCGACGATCTTGAATCCTTCGCCATTCGCCAAGCCGAGATCGACGACGACGAGCTCCGGCGAGAATTGTTCGACGTCGGTCATCGCGGATGCAGGGCCCGTCGCCGCGTGAACGTCATGACCCGCGCGCCCGAGCAGCTCCTCGATCGCGCGAATCTGCTTGGGATCGTCTTCGATGACGAGGATGCGACGCTTCGACGCC
>JAICXU010000555.1 GCA_025934595.1 Polyangiaceae bacterium
GAGGGCAGCCGAGGATCGAGAACGTCGCGAAGCGGAGCGCGAGCACGCCTTGCGCGCCGCGCTCGAGAAGAGCGCGGCCGAAGCACGAGTCGTCGAGAAAGATCGTGAGAAATGGCACGCGCGAGAAGCACGACGCGAGGAGCTGCTGCAAGAAGATCGAGCGAACGAGGCATGGGCAAAACGAACCGAGTGACGCTCCGCCTCGCGACGTTCTTCATCGCGTCCTACGCGGCATCATGCGGCGGCGATTCGTGGCGCGCTCTGCATGCGCCGTCGACGGCTCACGGTCTTGGCGCTGCGAACAGCGGAACGAAAGAGGCGCCGGCGCTGCATGTCGTCTTGAACGATCCGCGACTCACCGCCGCGCGCGATTTCCAGGTGGCGCGCGATTTCGCGGCTGCCGCGCGTGTCGTCGACGACGAGCGCGCGAAAGGCGGTCTCGACGCGAGCTCGTCGTGCCAATGGGCGTATGCGTCCGCGCGTCTTCATGCGCTCGCGAACGAGGCGGCCGCCGCTTCCGAAGCCTTCGACGAAGCTTCGCGCGCCGGATGTCCGCTCGTTTCGTTCGCCACGTTTCGCGCCGCGGAGGCGTACGCCAAAGCGGGGAATTGGCAGACGAGCCTCGCGAGAGCGCAGGCCGTGCCAGACGAATTCCCGCTGCACGACGAAGCGCGCGTGACGCTCGCCGAGGCGCTCGCAGGAAATGGAGCGAGGCTGCAAGCGGTGGCGATTTGGCGCGAGCTCCTCTCCAGTCATCCGCATGGTGTTCGTTGGGTCGATACGGCGGTGCGGCTCGCGACCGCGATTTTGGACGGCGTGGAAGGCGATCCGGCGGCCAAGGCCCGCGAGGCATACGACCTTGCGACGCGCGTCTACGTCGAAGCTCCGAAGGTGGCCGACGGCTCCGGCGCAACGGCGCTTCGCACGCGTGCGACCGCGCTCGTGCGTGCAGCCGATGCCTCGTTTTCGGACCAGCTCACCGACGATCAGCTCGCGACACGCACGCAAGCTTGGGTCGACGCGGGCGAGCCCACGCGCGCCGTCGACGAGTTCAATCGCGCGATTTCGTCGAGACCGTCAGGCGAAAAATCGAAGCCGGGATGCCAGCCCCTCGTCGCGAAAGCGCAAGCCATGATGCGCACGAAGGCGCTCTCGGCGGACGCGTGGGGCGACGCGATCACGGCGTGTGACGGCGACGACGAGCTCGCCATCGCCCTCTTTCAAGGCGGAAAAGCGAGCGTTTCGGCGAAACGCAATCCCGACGCGATCGCGCGCTTCGACAAGCTGCAAGATCGATTTCCGCATCATCGTCTCGCGGACGACGCTGCGCTCCGTGAAGCCGCCATTCTCCAAGACGACGGTGACTCCCAACGCGCGGAGTCGAAGCTCCTCGAAATTCCGGATACGTATCCGGACGGCGACATGGGTGCCGACGCGCTTTTCCGCGTGGCGCTCGCGCACATGACCCGGGGCGACTGGCAAGGAGCGGCTGCGCCACTCGATCGCGCGATCGCGCTCGAAGGTGAAGATCACAAATCGGTGAACATGGGACGCGCGCGTTACTTTCGCGCCCGCGTGGCCGACGCGACGGGCGACCACACGAACGCGCTCGAGGCGTACGCGCACATCGTCGAGACGTATCCGCTCTCGTATTTCATGTTGCAGTCCTATGCGCGCCTCGCGACGACGAGCGCAGATCTAGCCAAAAAAACGCTCGATCGTGCGATCGCGGGGGCTGCCGCTACTCCGCCGAAGTCGTCCGTGCCTTCCGAGCTCTTCACCGATCGCGCCGAACGGGCGCGGGCATTGCTCGAGGTCGGTGAAATCGAAGCGGCGCGAAATGAGCTCGCGCCGATCCTCGGCGACGGCGCGGATCTCGATCTCACGATCGCGCTGGGATCGATGTTCGAGGAAGCGAACGCGGCGGACGTCGGCCACGCCATCGTCCACGGTCGCGAGTTCATGCCGCATTATCCCGCGGGAGAATGGAAGCGCGCTTGGGAGGTCGCCTTTCCGCGCGCGTTTTTCCCATACGTGGGGCGGGAGTCGACGGCGGACGCGGTGCCCATGACGCTCGTCTACGGAATCATGCGTGAAGAGTCCCGCTATTTTCCGGACGCGCGGAGCCCGGCGAATGCGTTCGGCCTCATGCAGATGATCCCGCCGACGGCGAAGATGGTCGCGTCCGGAACGAATTTGCCGTGGGACGAGCCGTCGCTCACGCGCGCCGACGTTTCGATCGCGCTCGGCACGCGCATGCTCGGGCAGCTGCGCGCCGCGAATCCGGCGAATCCACATCTCGCGATCCCTTCCTACAACGCGGGCCCGAAGGCCGTCTCGCGTTGGCTCGCGGAGCGGCCGACGCAAGATTTCGATTTGTGGATCGAGCAGATTCCCTTCGAAGAGACGCGCGCGTACATCAAGAAGGTGCTCGCGTCACAAGCTACCTACGCGTTCCTGTACGACCCGCAGTCTCTTCCGCCGCTGCTCGCGCTTCCGGCACACGTGTCGGGAACGCCGTGACGATCGCGGACGAGCTCGTCGTCGTCGCCAGCTCGGTGGTCGTCGACCGTCTCGCATTCGAAGGTGTGCGCGCGGAAACGTTGCCGTCGCTTCGTCGGCGATTGCTCTCGAAGCTCGATCCCCGCATTTCGATCGCGACCGCGGAGGCGTCGCGGCTCGCGATTCGCCAAGCGCTTTTGTCGCTGAAACAGGCTGAATTTACGGCGAATGGTGCATCGTTCGCGCGCACTGTCGAGGCGTTCGATGCCGCGGTGGGCGCGCTCCATCTCGCCGGCGTCGACGTGGCGCTGCTCGAGCGCGCGGGTCGCGGAGGCCGCGCGCGAGCTCTGGGCGACGTCATGGGCGGCGCCGATCGCGCGCTCGAAAAAATCGCTCAGCTCGATCGTCGCGCCATCGCGCGTCATCTCTCGCGTGTCGTGTCACGGTCTTCTCCCGACGACGTGGTACGCGCGGTGGGCGCTCGTCGTCTCGTCGCGCGCGTCGTCACGTGGGGAGGCGCCGACGCGATGCTGTGGCGCGCGCTCGACGCAAGCCTTTCGCGCGCCGGCGGCGAAGCGAAGGTCGAGCTCCCCGTCTTCGAAAAACGGATCGACGCGGCGCGCGACCGCGATCCGCTGGAGGAATTGATCGACGCGATCGCACGCAAGCTCGATGCGGCGCCGGCGACGGTGAGCGTGCCCCAGCGCTTCGGCGATTTGCGCTTCGCGGAAAACACCTCGATCGCCTCCGACGTGGAGCTTCATCGCGCGTCGAATGCGTTCGCGCAAGCCCGTGCCGCCGCGGACGTCGTGCTGCGAGCGCTGGCCGAAGGCACGCCCGCCGATCGCATCGCGATTTCGTTCGGCACGCACGACGAAGACGCGATGCGCGCGATTTGCCGCATTTTCTCGGACATTCGTGTCCCTCTCGCATCGCACGCGGACCTGCGCGCGTCGGACACGCCGCTCGCGCGTGCGGCTCTCGCCGCGCTCTCGTTCGTCGACGCGGATCCGCAGCGAGCGGATCTTCGTTTTCTCACGGGCTCGCCGTTCGTCACGCGCGGTGATGTCGCGCTGTTGCGTGCGCGCGCGGCGGCCCGACCTGCGACCTGGCA
>JAICXU010000486.1 GCA_025934595.1 Polyangiaceae bacterium
AGCGGATTTGTGCAAGCTCGACATCCGAGATGTTCGAGCGCCCCGTAATCCCTCGAGCGAGAGGATTTTGTGCAAGCTCGACATCCGAGATGTCGAGCGCCCCGTAATCCCTCGAGCGAGAGGATTTTGTGCAAGCTCGACATCCGAGATGTCGAGCGCCCCGTAATCCCTCGAGCCGACAAGCGAATCCCGAAGGGATTCGCAGTCGGCGCGAGAGGATTTGAACCTCCGACCCCCTGGTCCCGAACCAGGTGCGCTACCAGGCTGCGCTACGCGCCGAAAAAAGCGGTGAACGAATAGCACGGCCGCGTGCCCGAACGCCAACGCGTTTTGGCACGCGGCGATTTGCCGTCTTTTGTCCTGGAATTCGTCACGCCGCTGCGATGTCGGTTGCGGAAGGTCGCTGCGAGATCGCGTCCGCGCCGTCGATTCTCCGAGGTCCCGGGTCGGTCACGCGATCCCTCCAGCTGCCGCGAAGCCAGCGACGTCCGAAGAGGATCGTCGACAGCGTCGTCTCCGCCACGAATCCGCACCAGCCGCCGAGCGCGCCGAGCCCGTAATGTTTTCCGAGCACGAACGCGAACGTCGGAAGGCACGTCCACATGATCGAGATTCCGAGAAATGCGACGACGCGGACGTCTTTCGCGCCGCGCAGGGCTCCGCGAAGGACGATGTTGCAAGCGTCGAGCACTTGGAACACCGCCGCGACGACGAGCAGCTTCTTCGCGATCGCGACGACGTCTGCGTCGAGCGAAAAGATCGACGCGATCGCGCCGCCGAACAGCGCGAAGACGACGCCGCATGCGGCCATGAATCCGACAGCGACGCGAAGCGCGGATCTCGTCACGCGATCGGCATGCTTCAAGCGCCTCGCGCCCGACATTTCCGAGCCGAGAGCGACCCCCACCATGATGCTCGCCGCTTCACCGATCGCGACCCCGGGTAAGAACGACGCGCGAATGGTATTGAGCGCGATCTGATGCGCGGCCATTTGCCGAGCTCCGATGTTGCCCAAAATCGCGGTGAACGTCGTGAACGCGAGCATCTCGAATCCGAACTGCACGCCGGTCGGAACGCCGAGATCGGCGACCTCACGGAGCGCGGCGCGGAACGAGAGCTCGCTCTTCTTCATGCCGCCGTCGCGAATGAAGACGGCGAGAAGCGCGAAGAGCTCGAGCCACTGCGTCGTCGCGGTCGCGAATCCGCAACCCCGCACGCCGAGCGCAGGCAATCCGAACGAGCCATAGATGAGCGAATACGCGAGCACCGCGTTCACGACGTTGCCCGCGAGGCCGATGACCATCGGCGTGCGAGAATCTCCGATGGCTTGGCGGTGCTGCACGAGCGCCGCGAGCATGCACGTCGCGGGGGAGCCGAACGTGATCGCAGCCAAGAATTGTCGCGCGGGCTCCACGAGCGCGGGATCGACGAGCGGGCGAACGGCCCACGACACGTCGCGCCCGAGCACGAACGCGATGCATCCCGCGATGCCGCTCAGGACGAGCCCCGCGTGTGCGTAGCGCGCGGCGTCCTGTCGCCGATTTTCTCCGACCGCGTAGGCCACGCGGATCTTCACGCCGCGCACGAGCCCGAACACGATCGCGTAGATCAAGAACACGAAGGTCGTGGCGATGCCGACGCCGCCGAGAGCGGCCGGACCGAGCGAGCCGACGAGCTTCGTGTCGACGAGACCCATCAGGGTGTCGCCGAGCAGCGCGGCCGCGATCGGCCATGCGAGCGTCACGAGCTCGCGTTGGATTTGTCGTTCCCTTGCGTCGCGGGGTCGCACGACGGCGTTCGAGCCGACGGCGACCCATCGTTTCAGCCTTGTTTTCAGCCTTATTTCTCGTCGATGCATGATGACCACCCTCCACGGTTCCGAAGCTCTCCGACGTTCCAGCGATGGGCCGGACGTCTCAGCTTCGGAAGGAGACTGGTCTCGGCGACTTCAAACGTTCACGACACACGGCTTGGCAAATTGGACGCGCGGATTGCCCGCCGTCATTTTTGCCGAAAGCCACGTGTCGATTCGGAACGTTTTCATCGCCAGCTCGTTGCCACTCTGACAGCAGCGCTGCTCTTCGTCAACTCGACGGACGCGCGAGTGCTAACCTTCGGACATGACTCTGCGCACGAACCTCTTTGGTTTCGCGATGCTCGCGGCGATTTCGCTCGGTGGCTTCGCTTGCAAAAATTCTGCGGCGGACGACGCGAAGAGCGGCCCCATCGCGATCACGGCGGACGACAAAGGTTTCACGCCGTCCTCGGTCACGTTGAAAAAAGGCGCGCCCGCTTCGCTCGTGTTCACACGCACGACCGACGCAACATGCGCGACCGAGGTCGTCTTTCCGGATCTGAAAATCAAAAAAGATTTGCCGCTCAAGACGCCGGTCACGATCGACGTGCCCACCGACGCGCCGCGCTCGCTCACGTTCACGTGCGGCATGGCGATGTTCAAAGGCGCCGTCGTGATTCGCTGAAGAGACGCGAGCGCAGGCTCTGCGCGTATCGACCAAGCTATCCGCAGTGCGCGGTTTGCCCGGCGAGAGCCGGCTTGCACGTGAGGCCGATCGACGTGCAATCGAACGTGACGGGCTGACCGCCGGAGCAAAGATTGATCGAGTTGCCGTTGCAGGTGTCGATGCCGGGGCTCGCCGGAGAGCACGTGTCGGTGGGCAGCTTGCAGCGCGCGGTGAACGTGTCGTCGCACGTGGCACCCGCCGAGACGCAGTCGTACGCAGCTTGGTAGAGGCCGTCACAGACGGACACATTGTCGTTCGCGCAGCTCACGCCGAGCGTCGAGCAATTGCGCAGCGTGCCGTTCGTCAAACAGTCGGTATTTCCCGTCGAATCGGTGCCGCACGTGAACCCGCCGAGCGAGCAGTCGAACGCGACGCGGCGCCCACCGGTGCTGCAGTAGCTCAAGATCGAACCATCGCAGTCGGTGCCGGTGCCGCATCCTCCGGGCAAGTAGCAGTAGTGCGATTGATCGGTCGCCGTTGCGCAGACCGTCTTCGGTCCCCAGTAATTGCTACTGCAATGAAAGACCGACGGCGAGCCTTTGCAGAAAAGAACGTCACCGCCGTCCGGCGTGCAGGTGCCGGGATCGAAGCCCGCCTCCGTGAGCGGCCCCGAGTCGATGCCCACGCAACGCGGATCGCCCGGATCGATCAAGTCGAGCCACATGCAGTCTCCGGCCGCCGAGCACGACGTCGCGTCGGCCGCGCACTTCAAGAACTGCGCGGTGTTCGGGATGCCGGGGCGATCAGGTGGAAGCGGTCCCGCCATCCAATCGACGCACGACGAGAAGTGTTGTGTGTCGACCGGCACGTCGATCGACTCGAGCGTCGACGTCGCGAGATCCGGACAGTTGAACGCGTTCACGCAGAACTTCACCGCGTCCTCGAGGCTCAAAAATCCGCCGCCTGCGTCGACGTTCGCCGAGCCCTCGCCCGAATCCGCCGTTCCATCGAACGATGCGTCGCCGCCCGTCGCATCGGGAACGCTGAGACCGTTGAAGACCGTGCACGCGCCGAGAATGACGAGCGATGTGGCCGCGGCGGGAAGCGCGCGCAAGCGTGACGCGCGTGCAGAACGCCGGCGTGAGCGGAGAGCGCGCATCTCAGTAGGGATTGGCCTGGAGGTTCGTGTCGCCGCTGCTCGATCCGCCGCCGCCGCTACCCGGAGGCTTTGCGTTCGACGTGCTCGTGGTTTTCGCGGCGACGAGCTGCGCCGACGAAGCACCGCTCGGCACCGACGCGGTGGCCGCTTTTCCGCCTTGCAACACGGCGTCGATGCGAAGCTTGCCGTTCCATTTCGCGACGACGATTCGCGCGGAATCTCCGTCGACTTCGAGTCGATGCATTCCGGGCGCGCGGACGCCGACGATGGGCGCATCCGCTCGCACGGTCAGGGCGACCTCTCCGGGAGCAAGATCCGAGGTG
>JAICXU010000925.1 GCA_025934595.1 Polyangiaceae bacterium
GCGTGGCCGGTGTCGGCCGCCCTCGCGCGCCACACGAAGGAGCCGTGGGCGATCGTGCAGATCGACGCGCACACCGACATGCTCGAAGAACGTCTCGGCATCAAATACTGCTTCGCGACGTGGTCGTTCCACGCGTCGCGTCTCTTCGATCGCCCCGACAAAATGGTGCAGGTCGGCATTCGTGCGACGCGCCACGAGCGTGAGCACTGGGAAGGCCAATACGGCATTCGCCAATTCTGGGCCGAAGACTGTCTCGCGAATCCAGCGAACGCCCTCGACGACATCGTCCGTCATCTCGAAAAAACAGGTGCAAAATACATCTATTTTTCCAACGACATCGACGGCACCGACGCGAAGTGGGCGGACGCCACGGGCACGCCCGAAGATCGCGGCCTCGAGCCCGACTTCGTGGCCGCGCTCATCGAGAGGCTCGGAGGACGATTCGCGCTCGTCGCGGGTGACGTCATGGAAGTGGCGCCGCCCATCGAGCGCACGCCCGGAGGTCGCGCGCGAACGCTCGCTGTCGCGTCGCGTTATGCGCGGGCGACGCTCGATGCGATGATGAAATAGCTATTTTTCAGCCACATCCTCGAGTCGATCGACTTTGCGGAGGCTCGGGAACATCACGGTCCAGAGCGCGACGACGGCGCACGTGGCGATGCCGCCGAGCGCGGCTGCGCGCGTCGCGCCCCACCATTGTGCGGTGAGACCGGACTCGAACTCGCCGAGCTCGTTCGATGCGCCGACGAAGACGAAGTTGACCGCGCTCACGCGTCCGCGCATCTCCGCGGGCGTGGCGATTTGGACGACGACGCTCCGCACGACGACGCTCACCATGTCGCTCGCGCCGACGACGAAGAGGGCGACGGCGGAGAGCCAGAAGCTCTTCGACAGCGCGAACACGATCGTCGCGATTCCGAAAATGAAGACGCAAAAGAGCATCCAGGCGCCGGCGTGACGTTTCATGGGGCGGTTCGCGAACACGATCGCCATGATGGATGCGCCAGCGGCGGGCGCGCTCCGCAAGATGCCGAGGCCCCAGGCTTCCGTGTGCAAGACGTCCTTCGCGAAGATCGGAAGTAGCGCGACGGCGCCGCCGAGAAGCACCGCGAAGAGATCGAGCGAGATCGATCCGAGGATCATCTTGTTCTTGAGCACGTAGCGAACGCCGGCGAGAAGCGTGTCCATGCTCATCGCTTTTTGCTCGAGCCTTCCCGTGCGGATGTGCATTCGGGCGATGGAGACGAACGAGAGCACGGTGAGAAGCGCGCACGAAATGAAGACGATCGCGGCGCCGCGCGCGGTGTCGTTGTGCTTTCCCGCGCCGAGCGCATAGACGACGCCGCCGGCCGACGGGCCGACGATCGACGCGACTTGCCAGACCGTCGATCCCCACGCGACCGCACGCGGAAAAATCTCGAGCGGCACGATGTGGGTGAGCAGGGCGGACGAGGCCGGCCCCACGAACGCGCGCGTCGTGCCGAAGAAAAACAAGATCGCGTAGAGCGGCAGCATCGTCTTCACGCTGATCGTCGCGAGCAAGAGGAGGGCGGTCGCGAGCACGGCGGTGTAGCAAACGAGAACGACGTTGCGTCGGTCGAAGCGGTCAGCGACGTGACCCGTGAACGGAGAGAACGCGATTTGGGGCAGAAATTGCGCCAATCCGACGTATCCGAGCGCGAGCGGCGAGCGCGTGATCTCGTAGACGTGCCACCCCACGGCGACGCTTTGCATCTGGATGCCGATCGTCACGAGGAAGCGCGCGGTCTGATAGCGGCGAAAGTCCGCGTTCTGGAAGAGGCTCGCGGTGGGGTCGGCAGCAGGCGGGAGGGACAGGGGCCGGACTATATCAAGACCGTGATCGCGACGGCGCGGAGCGTGGATCGGAGCACTCGCGGTAAGGCGAAGGCGTTGTCTCGACGGCGCGGAGCGTTAATCGGAGCACTGACGGTAAGGCGAGTTTTGTTCTGGCGGGGGGGGAAAGGCGCCCACAAAAAAAAAAGCGAAAAAAAAAAGAACCCACCCAAGCCGCAGCGACAAACAAACAGAAAAGAAAAAGGGGGGAAAGAGAAAGAAAAAGGAAAGGAACAGACACCGCACCCCAC
>JAICXU010000082.1 GCA_025934595.1 Polyangiaceae bacterium
GCTGGCCGCCATTCCCGCTGAAAATCTGCAGCGTCCAATCGAGCTCGTTCGCTTGCGCGCTGTCCGCGTTGTCGCCGCCGAGGAGAACGAAATCCATCGGATCGTCCTGATTCACGCGATTCACCGTGCGGAGCACGGCGTTGACGACGCGACACTCCATGCCTTCTTGCGGACGCGCGGCCGACTCGAATGGCGGCGCGCCATCGAAACGCGCGAGACGCGCCGGTGACTCGTCGTCCGAATTCTGGAAATCGCAGAGATGCGCGAAGCGAATCAGCCGATGCCGATTCGGGCCTGACGCGGGCGGCAGCGATCCGTCGGGCATGCGATCGCGAACGGGCTCGCCCGGACCCGTCGTGAAATTTCCGTAGCCTTGATCGATGAGCTGCTGCAGCTGGCTCGGATCGTCGGGATTCAGTGGATCGATCGACGAGGAGACCGGATGCTGCAAGACGAGCGTCACCGTGTCCGTGAGCGGCGCCGGCTGCGAGAGCGGCGCGATCACCGCCGGCGTGCGAGGCGCAGGACCGTCCGATTTCGAAGAGCACGCGATGAGCGCGGTGACGATGCCGAACGCGACGCCGCGAATCACCCAAGAGAAGCGAAGCTTGCGCATCCGGAAAAGATACCGAACGCGCTCGGTGATCGCCACGCCGCCGTCACGAATTCGTCTTTTCGGGCGGCACCGAAAAGCGCGCCAAAACGGGCGGAATTCGGCCATTTTCGGCTCCATTTCGAATCGGTGCCCGCGCCGTGAGCGCGACGGGAACGTGGCCTGCCCACACGTCGAGGCCCATGTCCTCCTCGTCGTCGACAGGGCCGCCTTCGCGAATCTTCGCCGACGCTTCGTCGATCGCGAGGGAGATGACGCGGGTTGCCCGCAGCTCCTTTTCGTTCGGGCCGCGCACGTCACGCGATCTGCCTGGAGCAATCTTTTCGACGAGCGCCTCGAGCACGGCGAGCTTCTCTTCGCGACCCGTGACGTCGGTGCCGCGTCCGAGGATCACCACCGACCGATAATTCATCGAATGATGAAACGCCGAGCGCGCGAGCACGATGCCGTCCATCAGCGTGACGGTGACGCACAGGGCGTGATCCGAAATGGTTCCGAGCATGCGGCTCGCGGCCGCGCCGTGCACGAAGAGACGCTCTCCGATGCGCACGCAGATGGTGGGGATCACGAACGGCGCGCCCTGATGCACGAAGCCGACATGGCAGACGAGCGCTTCGTCGAGGATCGCGTGGACGACGTCACGGTCGTACGATCCGCGCGCCGGAATGCGGTGAATTTGCGTGCGATCGGTAGCGGCGATCGTGCTCATGAAAAGCACTATGACGCGCCTATGGATCCTTCGAAAGGGCCAGATTCGATCAATTTGATTGTGCCAGCGCGGCGCCAGCGGAGCGGCGCTAGCGGAGCAGGACGAAGGACCGCGCGCCGAGCGGATACGCGCGGTCGGTGCGGATCGGCAGCTCGCCCGCGGGCACGCGTCCGGAGCGGGTGTCGACGAGCACGTTCATCTTCGCGACGCGCGCTTGGAGCAGCGGAGGAAGCGAGTACGCCAGGTCCTCGTCCGCTGCGTTCAGGAGCACGACGACATCTTCTCTCTCCGATGCGAACCACGCGCCGATCGAGACCTCGGAGTTCCAATCGTCGCCCGCGAGCTCTTTGCCGTCGGCGCGGAACCACGTCAGATCTTTTTCTTCGCCCGCGGCGCCGCCGCGAAAGAAGGCGGTCGCATGCGAGAGCGCGAGCTCCTTTCGGAGCATCATGATCCCGCGGGAAAACTCGAGCATTTCACGCGCGTCCTCGTCGAGATCCCAGTCGAGCCACGAGGTCTCGTCGTCGTTCACGTACGCATTGTTGTTGCCGTGCTGCGTGCGCCACATCTCGTCGCCAGCCGTGATCATCGGCACGCCGGCGGACAGGGCGAGCGTCGCGAGAAAATTGCGAACGAGCTCGAGCCGCGCAAGGATGATGGCGCGGTCGCCCGTGTCGCCTTCGACGCCGAGGTTCGTGCTGTCGTTGTGGTCGTTGCCGTCCTTATTTTTCTCGCCGTTCGCCTCGTTGTGTTTCTGCTCGTAGCTCACGAGATCGCGGAGCGTGAATCCGTCGTGCGCGGTCACGAAATTGATGCTCGCGGTGGGCCCCCTCCCCGCGAGCTTGTCGCTCGATCCCGCGAGGCGCGTCGCGATCGCGCCGACGCCGATCGCGTGCCCATTCCAAAACCGGCGCACGTCGTCGCGAAAGCTCGCGTTCCATTCGCGCCACGGCTTGCGAAATTTTCCGAGCTGCATCGGGTCGGCGGAACAATCCCAAGGCTCGGCAATGAGCTTCATGCGCGCGAGCACGGGGTCTTGGAAGATGGCGTGGAAGATGGGTGCGCGCGGATCGAAGTCGGTGAATGCACGACCGAGCGCAGGCGCGAGATCGAAGCGGAACCCGTCGACGTGCATTTCTTCGCACCAATAGCGAAGCGAGTCGCAGATCAGCCGGACGCCGTATTCGTGCGAGGCGTCGAACGTGTTTCCGCATCCAGTAAAATCCACGTATTTGGCCGGATTTTCATCAGAAAGCTTGTAGTATGCACGGTTATCGAATCCGCGAAACGACACGGTGGGGCCGAGATGATCGCCTTCGCACGTGTGATTGAAGACGACGTCGAGGATCACCTCGATGCCCGCGGTGTGGAGCTTTCGCACCATCTCCTTGAGCTCCGCGACCTGCGCGCCGCGGCGTGAGGCAAAGCGCTGATCGGGCGCGAAGAAGCCGAGCGTCGAGTAGCCCCAGTAATTTTTCATCCCGCGCTTCGCGAGCGTGTGCTCGTCCGCGCATTCGTGAATGGGAAGGAGCTCGACAGCGGTGACGCCGAGGGATCGCAGGTGCTCGATCGACGCGTCGTGCGCCACGCCGAGATACGTTCCGCGAATCGGCGCATCGACGGCAGGGTTGCTCCGCGAAAATCCGCGCACGTGCATCTCGTAGATCACCGTATTTTTCCACGGTGTCTTCGGCGGGGCGTCGCCTCGCCAATCGAACGCGGAGTCGACCACGATCGATTTCGGCACGAACGCAGCATCGTCGCGCGGGTCCGCCGCGTCATCCGCACCCGCGGCGCGATCGAACCCGAAGACGGGCCCGCTGTAGTCGAGCTTGCCATCGAACGCGCGCGCGTACGGATCGATCAAGAGCTTCGCGGCATTGAAGCGATTTCCGCGCGCCGGCTCGTAAGGCCCATGCGCGCGATATCCATAACGAGCGCCGGCTCCGGCACCCGGAACGTGCACGCGCCATTCGTCGCCTTCGCGGTGCATCGGCAAACGCGTTTCGTTCGACGCGTCGTCGAAGAGACAGAGCTCGACGGCGTCCGCATGCGAGGAAAACACGGCGAATGTCGCGCCGCCGTGCTCCAACGTCACGCCGAGCCGCCCTTCGCGCATGTCTAGCGACCGCCTTCTTCGGCGAGCTTTCGAAGCGTCGCCATGCGTTCGGCGATGCGCGAATCGCGATCCATGTCCTCGAACGTCTTGCCGAATCGATACGTCCAATTTTGCGGACCCACCGTGCCCGGCGTGTTGATGCGGACGTCGTCGTCGATGATCTCCTGTCCGAGCACGAGCGCGAGCGACGAACGCGCGTTGACGAGCAGATGCATCTGCGCGCGCCAGAGATCTCCTTCGTTCGCGGTGCGCGAAACCTTGCAGAGGTCGGCGAGGCCGTCCCGCTCCCATTGCTCGAGCGATTTCCACATCGCGCCGATCGGCGCCGTGTCGTGCGTGCTCCACGATGCGACGCTCGCCTCGGCGAACTCGCGCGGATCGCGATAGCGATGATTCACGAAGTCGCGCTCCCACGGGATCACGCGATAACCCGGGACGTCGAGATCGCGCATCACGGCGCGCGCGAAATCCGGGACGACACCGAGATCTTCGGCGATGAGCTCGATACCGGATTTTCGCGCTTCTTCGACCATCACGCCGAGCACGCGTTTGCCCCGCGCGGTCTGCTCGGGCTCCGTTTCGGGCTCGAATTTGCCCTTCTGCGCGTCGCCGCCGTGCACGACGTACATGCGAAAGACACCGATCAGATGATCGAGACGAAAGCGATCGTAGAGCATCGCCGCGCGACGCACGCGCGCGCGGAGCCACGCGAAATCATTTTTTTCGATTTCGCTCCATCGATACGGAGGAAGCCCCCAATCTTGACCCTTCGGAGTGAACGCGTCGGGCGGTGCGCCGAGCGACGCGTCGACCTCGAACTCGTTCGGCCTTTGCCAGACATCCGCGCTCTCGGTGCCGACGACGAACGGGAGATCGCCCATGAGCTCGATGCCGATGTCGCGCATGCGTTTCCGCGCATTGTCCCATTGGAGCTCGGCGTTCCACTGCGCGTAGCGGTGCGCGAAGATCGTACCTTCGTCGGCCCGCATCTGATTTTCGAGGGTGGACGTATCGCGATTCCGCTCTTTTTCCGGCCAATCACGCCATCCCTTCGCATCGTTTTTCTTGCGGAGCGAAACGTACGTCGCGAGGTCGTCTTCCCACGACGCGTTCGCGGCGCACCACGCTTGGAATTTTTTCGCGCGCTCCGTTCCGTGTGCGATCTCGCGCTCGGCAAAAATGGCGGCGGCGCGGGTGAGGACCTTCGACTTCAACGCCCGCACCGCGTCGTACTCCACCGTCCTCGATGCCCGCGCGCGCGCGAGCTCACGTCGCCCGCCGTCGCCGAGCGTTCGCTCGATCTCGGGCTCGTCGAGATCCTCGATCTCGTCGACGGAGACGTAGATCGGATCGATCCCGAATGCGGTGCGTGCGCCGTACGGGCTCGTTTCGCCTTGCGCGAGCTCGTGCGGCGGCAAAATTTGGAGAAGCTTGAAACCGCCTGTTTTCAGCCAGATCGCGCAGTCCGGCAGATCGGTGATCTCGCCGATGCCCCAATTTTCTGCCGTGCGCAGCGAAAATAGCGGAATCGTTGCGCCGAGCTTTCTCTGCCGGTGCTCTTCTTTTTGGGGGGCATCCACGCGAAGCGGCGATTTGTCACGACAAAGGCACGTGCGGCAAGCTCCAAAAACGGAACTTTTTCCTCTTCACCGCGGTCTGTCATGCTGACGTCGATGCGCGCGCGCCCGCTTCTGCCCTGGCTCCTGGCTTCGTTCGCGCTCCACGTCCTCGTGTCGGCGGGCGCAACGCGCCTCGGGAAGAAAGCGGCGCCGAAGAGCGAGCCGACCACGAGTTCGGTCGGCGGGGGCGACACGTTCGACGTGAGCACCGAGCCCGAGAGCGATCCAGGATCGGAAGACACGACCACGACCGAAAATGCGGGCGCGCGGCCGGACGACGGCATCGAAATCATGGGAGCGGCAGTGCAACCGCGCAAGCTTCACGCACCGCACGCGGCCGCAGCGGGCGAGTCGAAATCGGGCGGCACGTCGCGCGATCAAGTCTTCGGTGCGCAAGGAGACCGCGCCGCGGTGGATCTCGCGACCGCGTTCACGCGCAGCTTTCCGCAGGTCGCGAGCGCCGACCCCGCATGGGCGAAGGCGCCGCTCGGATCCGCAGGGACGGTCGACGTCGAAATCGAAATCGACGAGCAAGGCAACGTCGTGAACGCGAACGTGGCCTCGGGCTCCTCCACGCTCCGCGGAAGCGTGGAGCGCACGCTCATGATCTTGCGGCACCGCACGTTCACTGCGCATGCGCGCGTCACCATTCTTCACGTCGCAGGCGAGGTCTCGCGCGACACGATGCACGACGGCCTCCACGGCGACGTCTTCGCCGTCGGCGGAAGCTTCGCGGGCGGCGAAGGCGACGGCTTCTTCGCGCTCGCGATCGGGCGTCGCATCGACGTGCACGTCACCGAGAAGTGATTACTCCACGCACTTCGCACCGACCCACGGCGAAAACTCGAGATACGAATGCGCGCTCGATTCCCGATGCGCTTTTTCGATCGCATCCACAAGCGCTTGTTTTTTCGGCCAATCCTTCTTGATGGCATAGAGATGAAAATGAAAGAAACGACTCGCGAAGCGCACCGCGTAGACGTCGTAACGGGCGCGCTCGTCGTTCAAGAAGCCCTCCGTGGCCGTGGCCGCGACGAAAACATTTTGGAGCTTCAAACGATCGTAAGGCGGGAGGTCATCGCCCATGAGCGGCCACACGACGGGCGGGATGTGCGCGGGGAGCGCGTCGTCGATGTGAATGACGTCTTTGCCGTCGTCCGGGATCGTGGGCTCGATGATCGACCCTGCGGGATGGATCATCACGACGTCGGGATCGAACGCGCGCAACAATTTTCGTGACGGCGGAGCGAGCGCCGTCTCCTTCGTGTTGAGACCGACCAGATCGAGCGTGGGACCGCGCGCGAAATAGAGGACGCGACCCGCTTCGGTCGCCGCGATGTGCGTCGAAGAATCGGTGAGCGCGCCGAGATCGTGCGAGAGCGCGTTCGGATAATTGCCGTAGAACGCGTCGTCGTATTCGAAGCGAGCAAGTCGAAACATCGGAAAACACGCTACGACGAGCGCGATCGCGCACGCGCCGATGCGAAGGGACGATCTTTTTTCCACGCGGCTCGCGGCGAGCAGCTCGATCACGAGCCAGAGGATCGCGAGCGCGGCAGGCGCCTCGAACCGATTCATGATGTTTTGCGAGGGCACCGAAGGCACGAAGCTCGCGACGTGAACGAGGAACGGAACGAGCCCGATGCCGAGCGCGCGAATTCGCGTCGCATCGCGCTTGCGCAGGCGGCCGAGGAGCACGCGTGCGAGAACGGCGACGATCGTGAGTGGCGCGAGAGTCGATTCCATCCAATCGATCGTCACGTCGAGACCCGGCGGCAAGCCGCCGTAGTGCTCTTTCACGTAGAGCGGCAGCGGCAATAGGCTTCCGAAGTATCGCCAGCGCCAGACGAAATACGTCATGCCGATGACCACGGCGATCGCCGCGCGCACGATCAGATCCCGCAGAACCCCTATTTTTCTCGCTCGAAATGCGGCCACGAGGGTGAGGCCCGCGCCGAGAATGACGCCGTCCGGACGAACGAGCCCGAGAAGAATCGCGTAGAGCGGCACGTCGCGCGTTTTTTTCGCCGACGCGGAGACGAGCCGATCAAGGGTCACGAGCGCCAATGCGGAGTACAGCATCGCGGAGAAGCCGCGAAATCCGGCGACCGCGGCCGGTGATGCAAAAAGCAGGATCGCGCCGACCCAGCGAGCCGCTCGCGCGCGAACGTCACGACGTGGTCGGCGCGAAAGAAAAATGCGCGCCGCGAAGAAGAAGCCGACCGCGTTGAGCGCCGCGGCGGCGAGCGCGACGTCGAGGGTCAAGGAGCGTGCGCCGGCGAGCGCGATCATCCACAAAAAATCGGTGGCGCCCTCCGCATGCGGCCCGCCGGGATAGAACGCGATGCCGTGCCCACACGCGAGATCGTTCGCGTACTTGAAGAGAATGAACGCGTCCTCGTGCGGGAATCCGAACGAGAGCACCGCGATTTGCAGCACGAAATAAAGGGCTGCGAGAACGCCCGCCGAGCGTTTCAAGAGACGCGGGTCTTAGCGCGCATGCCCGTCACGCGTCCAGAGTAGGCGCGCATGCCCGTCACGCGTGCAGAGGAGGCGGCGCTGCCCGTCGCGCATCTCTAGATCAGGGGTTGCTTTCGTCGGTGGCGACGGTCTCCGGCGCGTCGGAGCGCTCGAAGATCCACAGACGGTCCTCGTGGAACGTCATGCGATATTTCGGCGGGACCATGCCGATGACGTCCGGCGACGGATCCCACATGAGCACGTGGTCGAAGCGCGGCGTCGCGTCGTCCCAGAACTCGCGCCACAAGTTGCGCCATGCGCCGTCGCAATCGCTCTCGGCGACTCCGCCCGAGCGGAGCACGTCGCACACCCAGGCCTTGGAGTTCATGCTCGGCGCGAATCCTTCGAGCACGAGATGGTTGAAGCGCGGCGGCGGCGGCTCTTTGTACATGACCGGGAAGCTCCGCGAGTGCGCGAAGAGCAGCGGCGCGCTCGTGTTCTTCTCCATCACGTAGAAGCCCCACGCGTGGAGCAAGCTGCGCGTATTTTCGCTCGTGAGCTTGCGCGTGAAGATGAGCGGCAAGAGCTTCGAGCCCTCGGGCACCGCCGAGATGCCGGCCGTGAACTTCGCGCGATCGCGATCGAGGCGAACGTAGTCGACGCCCATGCCGGCGAAGTAGAGCGTGCTCGCGAGGCCGAGAAGAGCCACGAGGCGCTTGTCGAGGCGGTCGGGAAGTCGAACGAGCGCGGCGATCCAAAGGAACGGAACGAAGCGCGAGTTGACGTGAAACCAGTTGGTCGCGATGTACGGCAAAAACACGAAGAACCCGAGCAGCGCGACGCACGCGAGAGGCGAGAAGAAGAGCACCTTCTGATGGCGCGCGCGGAGACCGATGATGCCGAGCACGACGCACGTGAAGAACGTGGAGATCTCGAGCCACGTGAAGCCGTAAAACCACTCCGCCCACAAGTTGTAGAGGAGCTCCCACGCGGGGAGGAGCTGGCCGAGACGGACGTAGCCGGTCATCGCGCCGACGGGCTCGGTGAGCTGCATCACGACGGAGATGCACGCGAGCAAAAGCGCGGGAATTTGCGGCAAAACGAGCAGCTTCAGATCGGCAAAGGCGTTACGCCATGCCGCGCGAAGACCGACCGTGCGCGCTTCCAGAAGCTGCGTGGCCACGTGCACGCTGACGAGCAGGTGCACCATGAGGAGCGCGAAACAATGCGCGTACCACGTGAGGAGCGTCGCCGCGCAAATGGCGACCGCATTCCACAGCGTCGGTTTTTCCAGGCGCGCCTTCAGCAACATCAACACGACGAGCGCGAGCGGCACGCCGAGCGCGAAGTCGAGCATGCCCATCGACACGAACCAGTTGTGCACCATCGGTCCGAGAAAGAGCGACGCGACGAGCATCTTCCGGCGATTGCCGAAGCGCAGCACGA
>JAICXU010001086.1 GCA_025934595.1 Polyangiaceae bacterium
CGCCGGCGACGACGCGCTCACCGCCGACGCGCTCGCCGTGCACGGAATCGCGCTCGCGTGGACCGGTCGCGAGGCCGAGGCCCAAGCCACGCTCGCACACGCGCTGAAGATCGCCTTGAAATCGAAGGACCGGCGCGTCGAAGCCGTCGTGCGAGGCGCGATCGCGATCGTGCATCAGCGAGCCGGAAAAAATGCAGAGGCGCGCGAGGCGTACGAAGCTTCGCTCGCGGCGGCGGAAGAAGCGCGCGACGCGACGACGGTGGCTCTGACGAGGCTGAATTTGGCGGGTTTGACGCGCGAGGAGGGCGATCTCGGTCTCGCGCTCACGCACCTCGAAGCGGCGGTCGATATGGGTCGTCGCGCGGGCAGCCAGCTCGCAGTGCAAGGCGCGCTGCTCAGTCTCGCGAATCTCGATCTCTATCTCGGTCGCTACGCGCGTGCGCGTGCGTCCGTCGATTCGCTCGCCGAAAATCGCGCCGCGCTCTCTCCGATCCAAGCCGCGACGCTTCTCGGCCTCGAAGCCGAGCTCGCATCGCGCGCCGGAGACGCGAAGCGCGGCGCCGCGCTCTACGAAGAATCGGCGAAAGCGTGGGATGCGCAAGGTCGCGGGCTCGATGCTGCGGAGGCTCGTCTCGAGCGCCTCTTCGTGCTGTCGCGCGACTTCGGTTCGTCCACGGCGACGCTCGCCGCGGATTTCGGTCTCGTCGAAGAACAATCGAAGGGCGTCACGTTCGGCGAGCACGAGGCGCTTGCGGAGCTCGTGCGCGGCGCGATCGCTTCGCTCGACGGGCGTGAAGCGGCGGCGCGTGACGCGCTCGATCGGGCGCTCGAGAAATCGCAAAAAGCCGGGCGCCGTGAATGGACGTGGCTCGCGCACGAAACGCGCGCTCGGTTCTTGGCCGCGCAAGGGGCGGGCGCGCTGGCGCGTCGCGACGTCGAGGCCGCGCTCGCGATTTTGGAAGAAACGGCGTCGAAGCTCCCGCGGGATCTGCGCGAGGTCTTCTGGAACGATCCGCGAAGGCGCGCGCTCCGAGAAGCGCACGTCGCCACGCACGCGTTCGCCGGCACCACGCCCACCGCCGCGCGCATCGCGCCCGGCATGCGTGTGACGACGGGCGCGCGGTCGGGGACGACGACCATGGGTGCGCCGATGCCGGCCGAAGATCGTCTCGTACGAATTTTCGAAATCACACGAGAGCTCGCGAGCGAGCGTGATCTCGATCGGCTCTTGATTCGCGTCACCGATCACGCCATCGCGCTCACCGGCGCCGAGCGCGGCTTCGTCGTCTTGTCCGACGAAAGCGGGAAGCTCGTCACGCAGGCCGCACGCGATCGATCCGGCGAGCTCGCAGACGCGGATCACGCGCAATTTTCCCACTCGGTGGCGGCCAAGGTCGTGAAGACAGGCGAGCCTCTCATCACCGAAGGCGCACGAAATGACGCGCGCCTCGCCGGCGCCGCGAGCATCCACAAGCTCATGATCCAATCGATCGCGTGCGTGCCCATTCGCAGCGCCGATCCGGTCGCGCCCACGATCGGCGCGCTTTACGTGGAGACGCGCGGAGGATCTCGCGCGCGATTCACGGACGAAATTCCCACCCTCGCGGCGTTCGCGGATCAAGCCGCGATCGCGATCGACAGCGCGCGCCTCATCGCCGAGAAC
>JAICXU010001026.1 GCA_025934595.1 Polyangiaceae bacterium
CGTGCGACGCATTCTTCCGCGAACATCGTGCGACGTTCTTCGTATCCGACGTGCTTCGGAGGAATGCGCTCGTCGAGACGAATGACGTGCCATCCGAAGGGCGTCTCGACGACAGGTGAGATCGATCCGGGCGACGTGAGCGCGAATGCGGCGGAAGCGAACGTCGCGTCCATGGCCCCGCCCGATCCGGTCGTGCCGTCCGATGCGAACGGCGGCAGACGTTCCACTTTCACGTCGACGCCTTCGTGCGGCACCGCGTTCGCGCGGGCTTCGAAATCGTCGTCGGAGGTCGCGCCTTGCACCGCTTGCTCGAGCGCGTCGGCGACTGCCTTCGCTTTTGCGATCTGCGAATCGTCGGCTTTTTTCGGGCGAATCGCGATCACGTGAATGACGCGCGCCTCTTCGGGCGCGTCCACGTCGTGCGCGTGAATCTTCGAGAGCTCGTCGACCTCCGCGTTCGAGCAAGGTCCGCGCTTCTTTGCGTCGGCAGCAATGCGGTCGGCGACGAGCTTCGCGCGCACCGCCGTCAGATCGCGTGCGTTCGCCGGCTCGAGATCCATTTTTTTCGCACGCGCGTCTTGCGCGAGGAGCGCGTCGCGGACGAGCGCATCGAGCGCGGCATCGGCATCACGGTGCTGCGCGCGCATGACACCGGCGACGAGCGGGGCAGTGATGGTGGCGTCTCCGGCTCGCGCGACGACGTTCTCGCCAATCGTGACGTGCTGAACCGGCGCGGGCGGCTCGTGACCGCACGAGAGCGAAACGACCGCGAAAATGCCGGCGATCGTGAGCCTCGATCGCGCGCGCCGCTTCAAGCCCGGCCACCGCCCGTTTGCGAGACTTTGACGGCTCCCGTCATCGTCGCGACGCCGACGAGAAACCAATAGAACGCCATGAAGTCGTCCGCATGCGAAAGCGCGGAGCCTCCGAGCGCGAATGCGACGCATGCGAACGCGAGGAGACCGAGCGCCGCTGCGTCGTAGAGCCCTGCGATGTTCGGCGCCGGCCGCTTCATGCGCCGCCCATTCTAGCAGCGAATGGTCGGCAAACGGGCAGCCAACGCGGCGCCGACGAGCGCGTCAACGAGCCCCTTAGCGAGCCCCTCAACGAACGAGGGCGAAGACGGCGCCGAAGAGGAGGAGGAGCGCGATGCCGAGGCCCCACATCATCGCTTGTCGAGCTGCGTCTTTCGCGGGCGCGCGCCGCGAGGTTCGTCGCCGCGCGAGCGTGAGCGATGCCGCTGCCCCAATCACGGCGAGGCCCGCTCCCAGCATCGCGACGCGCACGAGAAGCGCGCGTTCGGGCACGAGCGCGTGCCAGCCGATGGTTTGAAGGAGCACCGCGACGGCGCCGCCGCCGATCAAATAGTAAATGTCGCCGCGAATGACGGTCGCGCGCGGCTTCAGCACGCCGGGCTCGAGCGTGCCGCTCGCACGAGGCCCGAGAGCGGGCGCCGCCGACGCATACGCGAAGAGCCCCCACCCGAGCATGCCGCCGAACGCACGCGCGTTCGCGAAATGCTGCGGCTCGAGGTAGATGGCCGCGGCAAGCGAAAATAGGGCGCAAATCGACGCGATTTTACCGATCGCGTGACCGCCACGTCCCCACGCGCACGGCACGACGGTGACGAACCATGCGTAGAGACCCGGCACCGCCGCTTGCGCCGTCGACCCGAGCTGCAGCACGCTCGGCATGCGCGACAAGATCGGTTTCGGCAGGACACGCGAGCCGAGCTCGACGATCTCGGACTTCGTGTCGCCGATCTCGTTCACGCGTCGCCTTGCTCGGAATGCGCGCGCGCCGACGCGACGA
>JAICXU010000689.1 GCA_025934595.1 Polyangiaceae bacterium
GCCGCGAGCATCGTCGTCGCCTGGTTCAGGAAGCGGTCGGCCAAGATGCGCACGATGTCGGGACGCGCGATTTCTTGCTGCGTCTGCGCGTCGAGATCTTTCATCTGTACGACGTTCTTCTCGATCTCGGAGTCGCCGACGATGAGCGCGACCTTCGCACCGACTGCGTTCGCGCGGCGAAGCTGGCTTTTCAGAGAGCCGCCGCGCGTGTCGGCGAGCGTCGAGATGCCATGCCCGCGAAGATCGCGCGCGAGCACGAGCGCTTCGGTGACCGCCTTTTCCCCGAGCGGGGCGATGAATGCGTCGGCGATGGCCTCGGGCTTCGTCTCCTCGCTGGCGATGAGCAAGCGCTCGACACCGGCTGCGAATCCGATCGCAGGAACGGCAGGGCCGCCGAGCTCTTGGATCATTCCGTCGTAACGGCCCCCGCCGACGAGCGTGTCGCCGGCCCCGAGCTTTTCGGTCGCGCCTTTGATCTCGAAGAGCGTGCGCGTGTAGTAGTCGAGCCCGCGCACGAGACGAGGCTCGATCGAAAACGGCGTACCGAGCGCGGTGAGATGCGCCTGAAGTGCGGTAAAATGCGCTCGATCGTCGTCATCGAACGAATCGGCGAGGGAAGGCGCGCCCGCGCAGGCCTCGATGTCCTGCGGATTTTTCGAGTCCAGAATGCGCAGCGGATTCGTGGTGAGACGGCGCTGCGAGGCGGCCGACAGCGCGTCTTTTGTCGGCGGGAGAAATGCGACGAGCGCCTCGCGATACCGCGCGCGCACGTTGGGCCCGCCGATCGAGTTCACGAGCACGCGCAGATCCGGAATTTTCAGCTCGCGCATGAATCCGACGAGCAGATCGATGAGCTCCGCGTCGCAGGCCGGCCCCGGATCGCCGAAAATCTCTGCGCCCACTTGATGAAATTGTCGATAACGACCGCGCTGCGGACGCTCGGCGCGGAACATCGGACCGGCGTAATACCAGCGGGAAACCGGCTCGTTTTTGTGGATCTCGTGCTCCACGTACGCGCGCGCCGCGCCCGCGGTGCCTTCGGGGCGAATCGTGAGCTCGTCGTGGTGATGCGTGAACGAGTACATCTCTTTCTCGACGACGTCGGTCTCTGCGCCGATCGTGCGGACGAAGAGCGACGTGGGCTCGACGATCGGCGTTCGCACCTCGCCGAACCCCGCGCGCCGCATCGTCGAATGAAAGAGATTTTCGACGCGCCGCCACCTTGCCGATTCGGCGGGCAAGACGTCGTTCATTCCTTTTATCGCGCGGAGCGCCATGGCAAAGCCGCCTCATATCGCCTCCACCCTGGCGGGAGGTCAAGGTAAACTCTCGACATGCCTGGGAAGGTTTGCGGTCTCGACCTCGGGCGAGCGCGTGTCGGCGTGGCCATCAGTGACGAGCTGGGCATCATGGCGCACCCGCGCGGCGTGATTTCAGGGAAAAATCAGCCCGATTTGCTGCGCGCGCTCAGCGAGCTCGTGGAAAAAGAAGAGATCGAGCGGTTCGTCATCGGGCTGCCGCTCGACATGAAAGGCGGCGAAGGCGACGCTGCGAAGAAAGCCCGCGATCTCGCGCAGCGCATCGCCGATCGAACCGGCGTGGACGTCGAGCTCGTCGACGAGCGCCTCTCGACCGTCGATGCGCGCCGCAAGCTCGCGGCCGGCGACGTGCACGGAAAGAAAGCCAAAGCGCACATCGACGAAGCCTCCGCCGTCGTGATTTTGCAATCGTGGCTCGACGCACGGCGCGCCTGATGTCGCCGGCGGAAAGCGTCGGCGCAAAATCAGATAGAGTGCGCCCATGAAGCGTCTGCCGAATGCGGTGCGTGCCGTCGTCACGGGTGCGGGAAGCGGCCTCGGTCGTGGATTTTGCAATCAGATCGCCGCGCGCGGCGGAAAGCTCGTCGTGTCCGACATCGACGAAAAGAGCGCCGAGCAAACCGCGGAGATTTTGCGATCGCGCGGCGCCGAAGCGCACGTCGTGAAATGCGACGTCTCGCACGCGCGCGAGGTGGAGCAGCTCGCGAAGCAGGCCGACGAATTGCTGGGCGGAGTCGATCTCCTCGTGAACAACGCGGGCGTCGCCACCGTCGGCGCCGTCGGCGACATTCCGATCGACGATTGGCATTGGCTCCTCGGCATCAATCTCTTCGGCGTCATCTATGGTTGTCACGCGTTCGTGCCGCGCATGAAACGGCAGAAATCAGGGCACATCATCAACGTCGCATCCGCCGCCGGTCTGCTCTCGGCGCCGAACATGGGACCGTACAACGTGTCGAAAGCGGGCGTCGTCGCGCTGTCCGAGACGATGTTCAGCGAGCTCGAGCCCTTCCACGTCGGCGTCACGGTTTTGTGCCCCACGTTCTTTCAGACGAACATTTTGAATTCAGCTCGCGATCACGCGGAGAACGGCAAGGCGCGCAAAGTCGCGGAGCGCGCGATGGAGCGTGCGAAGATCACGGCGGACGGCGTCGCGAACGTCGCGCTCGACGCGGCCGATGCTGGCAAGCTCCACGTCATCCCGCAAGCCGATGGCCGCTGGATGTGGCGCCTGAAGAGGCTCGCGCCCAGCAAATTTCAGGGCAACATGAATTCGGTCGAGAAGATGCTCGTGAAGTGGGCCGCTCGCTAATCGCAGTCGGGTCGCGGAGAGCTCGGGGCCTTAGGTGGAGAAGCGAAAAGTCGCGCGGAGGAGCGCGAAGAAAAAATCGGCGGAGCCTCGCGCCGCACCCAAGAAGAGCTCGCATCTCGGGACGGTCCTCACGATCGTGGGCGTCGTCGTGGCGTTCGCCGCGGGTGCGCTGCTCGTCGTGTACCCGACGCGGCCTCTTCCCGGTACCGGCAGATTCATCGCCGTGACGCTCTCGGGAAAGGAGACTCCCGACATGCTCGCCGACGA
>JAICXU010000846.1 GCA_025934595.1 Polyangiaceae bacterium
CTACTCGCCACCGGCGCCTCGCCGTCACGCTTGCCGATCCCCGGCGCGGAGCTTCCGAACGTCTTCACGCTGCGCACGCTCGCGGACAGCAAAGCGATCGCGGCGCGCGCGGAAAAAGGAAAACGCGCCGTCGTCATCGGCGCGAGCTTCATCGGTCTCGAGGTCGCGGCCGCGCTCCGAAGTCGCGATGTCGTCGTCGACATCGTCGCGCCCGACGACGTTCCCCTCGCGCGCGTCCTCGGTCCCGAGGCCGGCGCATTCGTGAAGAGGCTGCACGAAGAGCACGGCGTGAAATTCCATCTCGGACAAAAGCCACGCGCGATTCACGATCGCGCCGTCGAGCTCGAGTCGGGCGATCGCATCGCATGCGACTTCGTGGTGATGGGCGTCGGCGTCAAACCGCGCGTCGACCTCGCAGAGGCGGCCGGCCTGAAAGTCGACAACGGCATCGTGGTCGACGCGCAGCTTCGCACGAGCGACGAATCGATCTACGCCGCCGGCGACGTCGCCCGATATCCCGACGCCTACTCGGGGCGCGCGGCCGGTCAGGACGCGAGCAAGCCTGCTCGCGACGGTCAGGACGCGAGCAAGCCTGCTCGCTATTTGCGAGTGGAGCACTTCGTCGCCGCCGAGCGACAAGGGCAGCATGCAGCCGCAGCGATCCTCGGAAAAACAAGCGCATTTCACGATCCGCCGTTTTTCTGGAGCCAACATTACGACGTGTCTTTTTCGTACGTCGGTCACGCCGAGACGTGGGATCGCATCGACGTCGACGGCTCGCTCGACGCGCGCGACGCCACGCTTCGCTACGTGAGCGGGAGCAAAATCCTCGCCGTCGTCACCGTCGGTCGCGACATGACGAGCCTTCGCGCCGAAGCCGCGATGGAACGCGGAGAGTCGCCGGAAGGGTCTTGAGATGCATCACGTTTCGCTCGCGCTCGCCGTCGTTCATCTTCTGCTCACCGCCGTGAGCGTGCTCATCGTCGCGAAGTTTTTACCGGGCGTGCAGGTGAGGAGCTACGGCTCCGCGGTCGTCTTCGCGCTGGTCGTCGCCATCTTGAACGCGGTCGCTTGGTACCTGCTCGCGCCGCTCACGTGGACCTTCGCCGTCCTCACGCTCGGCGTCGGCATCTTGATCGTGAATGGCCTCGTCTTCTTGTGGGCGGGCAATTTGGCCGGCGTGCGCTTCTCAGGATGCACGACCGCCGCGATCGCATCGGTATGCGTGAGCCTCCTCAATTGGGTCATGCATTTCGTCTTCGGGCAGTGGGCGCCGTAGTGTCCTCAGCATGGCGGTTCGCCTTCTTGTCTGAATCGGGCTTGGCAAGAGCTCGGGCGGCATGAGGAGGGAATAAAGCGCCGAGGTAGGTGTTGCTCGGCCGATGGCGAAACGTGCAGCACGTCTCTTTCTCGTGATTTTCACGTTGTTTTTGGTTGGTTGTGACCACGCCACGAAATTTGCGGCTGAAGGCCTCGGGCCGCGCGGAACGATCGACGTCGTGCCCGGCGTGCTCGATCTCCGGTATTCGCGAAACGACGACACCGCATTCAGCCTCTTGCATCGTTTCGGTGCGCCGGTGGAAAGCGCGGCGAACGTTCTCATCGTCGTGTCGCTCGCGGTCCTCGCGTTCGTTCTCGTCATGTGGTGGCGGCGCCGTCATGATTCCGCGCGCGCGCTTCACATCGGCTTCGCGCTCGTCGTCGCGGGTGCGGCCGGAAACGTCATCGATCGCATGATGCGCGGTTACGTCGTCGACTTCATCCACGTGCACTACTGGCCCATCTTCAACGTGGCCGACGTCGCCATCGTCCTCGGAGCGATCTTGCTCGCGCTCGTCGCGCAGACTCGATCGCAAAGTCGCGACGCGCGCGTCTGAGTGTCTGCTATTTCGGCGCGGTCATTTTGTCCGCGGCGATGCGCGGATCGGTAGCCACGAACGAAGGGCGCTTCTCGTGCGCGTTCTTGAACGCCACGAGATTGCGGTAGCTCGAAAAATCGAGGCGCTTTCGGAATTCGAGCCAATCGAGCGCGCAAAAGAGACCGAGATCGACGAAGCCGAAGACGTTCTCATGCAACGTCGTGCGGCTCGCATAACGAGCGTCGAGCCACGCAAGGCACTTTCCCACGCGCGCGTCTTGGCGCCTCAAATACGGTGCCGTCTCGGTCGTGATCTTGTCGCGCTCGAACAAAAAGATTTGGATCGCCGAGTCGAGCGCGGCGTCGCTGACGGTGAGCACGTTCTCGTCCTCGAAGCGATGCGCGGGATGAAACAGCGTGGCTTGGAACGGTGGGGACGCGGGTTTCGCGGAAGC
>JAICXU010000357.1 GCA_025934595.1 Polyangiaceae bacterium
GTAGAGCATCGCCGAGCCATGCACGGGCCCCGCGGAGATCCCGTAGCCCGCGCCGACGATCGGAATGAAGAGGTAGGCAGAGAGCGTGCTGCCGTTTTGCGGCTTGTCCGTGAAGCCGTCGTTTTCGAATCCGGAATGTCCGCCGAGAATTCCGAAGACGTGTCCGTACTCGCCGTCACCGGTGAAATCGAAGCTCGGATACACGCCGAAGCTCACGGTGAGGTGGGCTTCGCTCTTCTCGGCGAACAAGCGATAGTGGGCATCGTCGTACGTCAGCGGATCGATCGTGCACGTCGGCGACTGAACGCAGGGCGTGAAATCACCGTTCGCCGAATTCGGCCCCGTGAGCGACCACTCGGCGTACGGCACCTCGTAGCGCATCACGTTTCCGGCCAAGCCGAGGCCCCATCGTCGCCGCTTGTCGAACGTGATCGTGCCTTTGAATTCGGGACCGATGCCCCACACGACGGGGTGGCTCGGCAAGGGCTCGGTGCCATCAATGCTCGGTTGCGACCACGAATACGCGGAGTACGCCCCGCGAATTCCCATTTCGAATCCGCGAATCGGCGCGATGGAAATCGATCCTTCCGCCGTCATCTCCGGAACGTTGAGCGCCGTGTCGTGCAATTGCGGCAGCACTTTCTGGAACACGGTGCCTTTGGAAAGCGAGCCTTCGATGCGGACGGTTCCGCCTTTTGCGGCGTGGCCGTCCCAAGGAATCGGACGCGCGGCCGGCGTCAGCGCCGTGTAGCGATACGGTGTCGTCGGGTCGCAGCCGAACAAAAGACAAATCGCGGCCGCGAATCGAACGAGCTCGAAGATTTTCCTTGGCCACGACATGCGCTCGCCGCATAGCCAGCCTCGTGCCAGGAAGATTCCCGCTCGTTTTCGCGGGAATAGGATTCGGCGTGCGACACGCTTGCCATGACAGCGTGACTCTGTTTCACAGAACCGGCGTTCATGACGAAGCCGCCGACGCCGCCCCCGAATCGCTACGAGCACGCGCCGCATTTGCCGGAGGGCGACACGGTCGACGTGCGATCGCTCGTGAGCGGCGATTGGATCGAGCTCGAGATCGGACCGGGCCGCGGAGGCTTCCTGATGGAGCGCGCCCTCGCCGAGCCGCGCGCGGGCCTCGTCGGCTTCGAGGTGAAACGAAAGTGGGCGACCATCGTCGACGGTCGGTTGAAGAAAGCCGGCCTCGGATCGCGCGCTCGCGTCTACGCCGAAGATGCGCTCTTCGCGATGCCGCGCCTTGCGCCGAGCAGCTCGGTGCGCGTCGTCTATCTCCATTTTCCCGATCCATGGTGGAAGAAGCGCCATCGAAAACGGCTCGTGATGGGCGATGTGTTTTTGGATCAAGTCGCGCGGCTGCTCGAGCCGGACGGTCAGCTCTTCGTGCAGACCGATGTCGAAGAGCGGGCGGAGCAATACGAAGAGGCGATCGCGAATTCAGCCCAATTCGAGCCGTTTGGCGATGCATCGGGCTCCCCGCGCCTCGCCGAGAATCCGTTCGGCGCGCGTTCTCCGCGCGAGCATCGCGCGATCGCGGACGGCTTGCCCGTACATCGCATGCTCTATCGGAAAAGATAGATAACTGCTCGCATCGACACCTAGGTGCCTAAAAAGGCAGATAGCAGCGAGCGCGAGCTCAGAGGGAAAAGCGATAGCGCGTGGTGTCGTTCGGCGCGACATTCACCGACACCGATTGCGTCTTGCCGTCGGACGTCGTGCAGGTGACCTTGTGCGCGCCCGCGGAGAGGTCGAGGCCGGCGACTGGCGTGGCGCCTTTCGGCGCGCCGTCGACGGTGACGTTGCACCAGCCGCCGCTCGCTCCGACGTTCAGCTTTCCGGATCCCGTCGGTGCCGCGTTCGAGGTGCCGCCCGACGACACGTGCGCTTTGTGAGGGGCCTCTTTCACGAGCGTGATGTCGAGATGCTTCGATTCTTGCGGCGAGCCCAGAAAGCTCACCGATTGTTCGGCGTAGCCCGGCGAGCTCACGACGACGTTGTGCTGATTTCCCGACGACAGATTCGAAGCGGAGAACCCGTCGACCTTCTTACCGTCGACGAGCATGACGGCGCCTCTTTGGGCAACCGCCGGCAGAACGTTGACCGCGAGCGACACGGATCCGGCCGCGAGCTTCTCCGAAATCTTCGCGTCGAGCTTTTGATCGGTGAACGTGACGTTCTCCTTCGCCTGCTCGAAGCCGTCTTTCGTGAGCTTCACGTCGATCGCGCTGCCGATGGGCAGCTGCGTGATGGTGGCGGGCGTCGTCTCCGCGCGGAGGTCGCCGTTGATCCAAATCGACGCGCCCGCGGGGTTGCTCTCGATCGTGAGCGTGCCCTTCGGCGCGGGCGCCGGCGCGACCGTCGCCGGAGGAGCGAGAGAGGCCTGCGCCGCTTTTTGGTGTCGCAGGTAGAGAAAGCCGCCTCCGACGCCGAGCCCAGCGAGGACGAAGAGACCGGCGGCGATCCACGGAAGCGCGCTTTTTCTCGGACGATTCGCGGTGACCTCGGTCACCGTGCGCGACGCGGCGGGCATCGAGAGAATGCTCGCTTGCGAGAGGCGCGCGCCGTTCATGTCGTACTCCGACGACGGCGCGGGGTCGTTGATCATCTGCGAGTCGATGATCTCGGCGAGTTGTTTACCCTGGAGGAGCGCCTCTTTTTGTGACGCGAGCTTGTCCGCGAAGAGACCTTGCATGAACTCGTTCATGGCGACCGTCGAGACGGCGACGCGCTCGTCGCGAATGAAGACTTCGAGGTCGTGCTGCATGTCGCGGGCGGACTGGTAACGCTCGTCGCGATCTTTTTCGAGCGCGCGCATGACGATGCGCTCGAGCGCCGGCGGATATCCCGCGATCACTTGGGACGGCCGCGGATAATCGCGATCGCAAATCAGCTTCAACGTTTCGTACTCGCTCGCGCCCTTGAACAGGCGGCGTCCGGTGGTGAGCTCGAAAAGCATCACGCCCGTCGCGAAGATGTCGCTTCGATGATCGATGTTGTCGCCTCGCGCTTGCTCCGGCGACATGTACGGGACTTTGCCTTTGAGCTTTCCGCTCTTCGTTTGATCGGTGTTCTTGTTGTCGGATTTCGCGATTCCGAAATCGACGATCTTCACGTCACCCGAAAACGTGACGACCACGTTTTGCGGGGAAATATCCCGATGAACGATGTTCAGCGGCGAGCCGTCGAGATCGGTTTTTTCGTGCGCGTAGGCGAGGCCCGCGCACATGCCCATCACGATGCCGAGCGCGTGCTCGCGCGGGAAAGTGGGGTACGCCTTCTTCTTCATCTGGCGCACGATCGAGCGGATGTCCTCGCCATGCACGTGCTCCATCGCGATGAAGTAGGTGCCCTCGACTTGACCGACGTCGAAGATCTGGACGATGTTCGGATGCGAAAGCGTGGCCGCGATCCGCGCTTCGTGGAGCAGCATGTCGATGAACGCTTTGTCGGCGTTCATCGCCGGCAAAATGCGCTTGATGACGATGAGCTTCTCGAAGCCGGCAACGCTCTTTTGCAGCGCGAGAAAGAGCTCCGCCATTCCGCCCGTCGCGAGCTTGCGGAGAAGCGTGTACTTTCCGAATCGCTTCGGCAGGCCGTCGGAGGCTGCGGCGTTGACGTCGCCACCGCTATCCGCAGGCGCGGGAATGGGCACCACGTTGCGATTCACGGCAACAAAACCCTAGTCTTTGCCGAGCTTCCGGTCAATTCGAGGTAAAAGAAGGACGGTGCCTCGCGTCATGTCGAAGATCGCGTCCCGGGTGTCCCGTGCCGTTCCGAGAAGGGCGGCCTTGGCGGCTTTTTTCGTCGCCGGCTCCGCCAGCGCGGGCGTGACGAAAGGCCCGTATTTGCAGGATGTTCGTTCGAACGAGGCCGAGGTTCGCATCGAGATTAGTCCTCCTACGCCGGCCACCCTGCAGATCTTCTCTCCCAGCGCAAAAGATGGCGGCGCCGCGAAGCCTGGATCGCCGGTGGCTCATGCCGAATCGCCGAGCCAGACCTTGCATGCGCTGCGTGTCGGCGGTCTCTCCCCGGCGACGACGTACCGCTACGTGGTCACCGCCGGCGGGGAAACCCGCGAGGGCTCGCTGACGACGGCGCCGGCCGACGACGCGAAAGCTCCGTTCACGTTTTTGATCTACAGCGACACCCGTTCCAACGACGATGTGCACGCCGCAATCGTAAAGGACCTGATTGGCGCGCCGGGCGATTTTCTCGTGAACTTCGGAGATCTCGTCGAGAACGGCGCGCGCCCGGAATTGTGGCAGCGCTTTTTCGACATCGAAGCCCCTCTGCTCCGTGATCGCTGTCTCTTCGTGGCTATCGGCAACCACGAGCTCATGGAATCGAGCGGCTCGAGCTTCCTGCGTTATTTCGGCCAAGACTCGGCCGAGCTCACAGGCCTCCGCAAGCTCTATCGAACCGTTCGCTGGGAAAATGCGCGGTTCTTCTTCTTGAACGGCACTGACGAGTTCACGGGCTCGGACGAGCGAAAATGGATCGACGGCGAGCTCGCGAAAGCCGACAACGAAGCGGGGCTCGTGTGGCGCATCGTCGTCGTCCATCACGGCCCATGGTCCTCGAGCGTCCACGGCAACAACCCCAGGCTCTGGAACGGCGGCATGCTCGACGTCTTCAAAGCGCATCACATCGACCTCATTTTGAGTGGGCACGATCACGTCTACGAGCGCGGCGAGTCGCACGGCATGCTTTACCTCGTGTCCGGCGGCGGCGGCGCTCCCCTCTACCCAACCGGCGATCCGATCA
>JAICXU010000205.1 GCA_025934595.1 Polyangiaceae bacterium
GATTCCTCGAATGCGTGCTACCGGCCCGTCGCCGAGATCGATGGCATCTGTCGCCAGCCCGTCAGCGCCACGCGAACGAAGGGGCTCGAAGACGTGTGCGCGGTGAAGAGCGGCGTCCTCTATCGCGTCCTCGTGTCGACTGACGAGCTCTTGAGCGGTGAGGGCTGGACATTTGGGCCGCGCGCGGCGCCGGACGTCGTGCATCAGCCGAGCACGCTCAGCGCCGCGGATGAAAGCCGATGCGCGAGCGCACCGAGCGTCGACACCGCGAGCACGTGTCACGACGACGCCGGTTGAACGCGAACCTCGTAAGACCTCGAACGGCGCATGCGTCAGCAAGGCGAGCTCGGTCTCGATCACCTTGCGTCGATCGTCGCGGCGTAGAAAGCTCACGGCTCGACGTAGACATGGGACCCATCGAACGATTCATGAGCGAAGACCACGCTCGTCTCGACGCGCTCTTGCATGCGTCCGTCGTCGGCGGCGGCATCGACGCGGCGACGTACGAGCGATTTCGCGCCGGCCTGCTCCGCCACATCGGCATGGAGGAGAAAATCTTGCTGCCCTTCGCGAAAGAGAAACGCGGCGGCGAGCCTCTCCCCATCGCGCGGGCGCTTCGGACGGATCACGGATCGATCGCGAAGCTGCTCGTGCCCACGCCGACGCCCGCGTTGTGCGAGACGCTCCGCGCCGAGCTCGCTCGTCACAATGCTCTCGAGGAAGGTGACCAAGGTCTCTACGCGACGTGCGACGCGCTCGCGAACGGCGGGAGCGAGGACGTCGTGAACGCGCTTCGTGCCGCGCCGGTCGTACCTACCGCGAAACATTACGACGGTCCGCTCTTGAAGCGCTGAGACCTCCGAAATATCGAGAACGCTTCGTGGATCGAGGACCCTCGAACGCTCCGCGGCTTTCGGCTAGCGCCGATCACGTTTTACCTCTTCAGCGAGCGCGCGCCAAACGTTCGCGTACCTCGTTCGCAGGCAGCCCCGTCACGGCGACGCCTTTGTTCCGGGAGCTCTGTCCACGAACGATCCGAATGCTGCTCTTCGGAACGCGCAACGCCTCCGCGAGGACGGCAATGAGCTCGGCGTTTGCCGCACCGTCGGCTGGCGGCGCTGCGATGGAGACCTCCAGGGCGGCGCGTTCCTCATTCACGCCGAGGATCGTCGATCGCTTCGCTCGCGGCTTCGCACGAACGTCGAAGCGGACTTCGCCGTCCTTTTCGAGGAGCGTCAATGCGTTCTTCTCGGGGCTCATGTTTCCGCGGTGCGACACTCCTCGAGCGATCCTTCGATGAGCCGCCCGACTTGCGCTCCACGGCGGCTCGGTTCTTCGGGGCGGTGCTCGCCGAGGAACGTGAACGCGAAGTTTCTCACGGCGAGATATCCGTTGAGCGCAAGGACTCCGGTGATGAGCACGGACGCCGCCATGCTCACGCGGAGCGTATCGTGCAGCAGCAAGTCTTCTCCGAGAAACGTGGGGAGCAGGGGAAATCCGGCGATGCCGAGCGCCGATACGAGCGTGAGCGCGGTCGCGAGAGGATGGACCTCGGAGAACCCGGCGAAGCGAGCGATCGACCGGCCGCCGGGAACGACCATCGACGTGCCGGCGATCCCCAGCGCGCAAAGCATCGCGACGGCGGCGGCGTAAACGGCGCCGGCAAACGTGTCGTGCGCGGGTGAGATCACGAACACCGCTGCCGCGATGGCGATGCTCGAAGCAGATACCCACGCCATCGCGTGCACGGGCTTGCGCCACGATCCCAGCCCCGTACCCGAGCAGAGCAGCGCCTGCGCGATGAATCCCCAGCCCACGACCAGCGCCCATCGATGGGACGTGCGCGGCGCGAGGGCGAGCGCGATCGTCGTTCCGAGGACACCCATGGCGAGAAGCGCCGTGCGCCACGGCAGGACGAGACGTCCGAGGCGGCGGAGCGGGCTCCAGATCGCGAGCTTGACGGTGTCTTTGAGGTATCCCTCCGAGAGCGCGAACACATAGAGGGGAGAGATCCATGAGCGCACGAGGCGCGCGTAGCGTGGATGCCCGATGCGTTGCGCCGAGCCGGCGGAGGCTTGACGTCGAAGCAAGTAGGCCACCGCCGACGGCGAGACCAAGAGTTGATAGCAGCGGAGAAGCGCATTGCAGACCATGTGCGCGAGCGCCACGGCGCGCAGCCCGAGCGCGAGCTCGACGAAGATGATGCCGACTTGCGTGACCGACGCGTAACCGACTTGACCTTTGATCGTCGGTTGCACGCGAGCGAACATCGAACAGAGCGTCGCGGTGACGAGGCCGACAGCGGCCATGCAAATGCGCACGAGCGTCACGTCATCCCAAAGATGAGCGGTGCGAAGCAGGAGGTAGGCGCCGGCGTGAACGGAGAGCGCACCGTAAAAAAGCGCGCTCGACGGCGTAGGTCCCTCCATCGCGCGCGGCACCCAAAAGCTGAATGGGAATTGCGCGGACTTGCCGATCGCGGCGAGGAGGAGAAGGAGCCCGAGGGCCCGATGGTTGCTCGTCTCTGCGAGGCCCGCGGCGAGCAGCATGCCCATGTCTGCGACGCGATAGACCGAATAGGTCTTCAGCGCATTGCGTACCGGCGAGTGTCGCTCCCAGTAGAACGCAATGAGGAGGAAGGACGAAAATCCCACCATCTCCCAACCGGCAAACATGAGATCCAAGTTGGCGGCAAGTGTGAGGACACACATCGCGCCTTGGAACATGAGGACGGTGGCGAAGAACCGGCGAAACCCGGGCTCGCGATGCAGATAGAAGCGGCTGAAACGGAGCACCATGCCCGTCGTGAATTGGACGAGGATGAGGAAGATCACCGAATCGTCGTCGAGACCCAGCTGGAACGTGAAGCGGTAGCCGGCATGCTCGAAGAGCACGTGCGGAGCCGTGAGCAGCGGCCGCGCGCCGTGCGCGAGCCAGATCACGACCGAGGCGAGCGACGTGAAAGCGGACATGGCTCCGGCGCTCTCGGCGACGTACGCGACGGCACGCTCGCTCGTGATGAGACGCAAGGAGAGCGCGAGCGCGAGGACGAGCGGCCCGAGGATGCTGAGAAGGAGAAGCGGCTCGATCAAGGCCGCCTGCTTTCACGCGCGACCTCGACGCGGCCGACGACACCCATCGGCAGGTTCTCGCGACCTTGTCTCGCCGCATCGAGTGACGTCGGCCAGGCCCACGTCGGAGGCGCGAGCCCGTGCACGCGCACCATCTCACCGCGCTCGTAAAGCCAGACTTCGCCGTCCGCCGGATCCACGCACGCGTAGCGCACCCAGTCGTTTTCGACGAGCTCGAATACGGACGGATTGCGCTTCGCGGCGAGCAGCGCGACGTCGGGAGCCTGCTCCACGACGACGAGGAGGCGGATCGGATCGTGAATCTCGGTCATCTGCGTCGGGAGCCCGGTCAGGAGATCGCCTTCGATGCCGTTGCACACACCGAGCAGCCCGTTGATGTTGTGCGGGAGCTTCGTGCCCGCACCATAGATGCGTGGGTCGATCCGTGAGAAATAGTATTCGAGGTTGATCCCCGCACAGACGGGGATTACGGCCGCGAGGACGCTCGTGAGGATCTCACCGTGAGGATCTCGGCCGGGCTCGTACGAGCTCAAAAACGTGCGCCGGTCCAAGAAGAGGCTCGCGGTCAGCGCGCGCCGGCCGACCACGCACGACGCGTTCGTGGCGTGGTTGTATTCCGGCCGCGGCTCGAAGAGCGAGACGGATCGAAGCCGCACGTGCTCGAGCGCGCGCTCGGGCGAGATACGCTCCGGCACCGAATCGAAGCGCCGGCATCTCTCCGCCGCGTTGAGCGCGCTCACCTTCTCGAACGAACGTTGGAGATTCGCGAGCGCACCCTTGAAGCGATCGGGCATGCGTTCGAGATCGAAGTACGTCGCTTCGTCGCGCGTCGTGTCGTAGACGGCGCCGACGAACCACGTATCGTCCGGTATCGCGAGGCCCTTCTCTCGCAAAGCGGCGCGCACCTCGGGACGGTTGGCCGCTTTCGCGAAGGCGCGCGCGTTGGGAGCGCCGACGCGGCCCGAGCACGCACCGCAATTGTACGCGGCGAAATAAGGGTTGTTGACGCTGCTCGCGCCGTGACCGAAGAGCACGACGAGCTCGGGCCAATCGCGATCGGCGCCCGTCGATCGCAAGACGGCGGCCACGCGATCGGCGAGCTCCTCGGGCGAGTAGCCGAGCAAGAGCCCTTCGGGCGATCGAGCGTCGCCGTCGCGAAGAAGCTTGAAGCGAGCGTGGCTGTTCACGGTGCTGAGCGGCGGCACCGTCACGGGAGCGAGCGACGGTCGAAGGACACTGGCAGCGAGACGCAGAGCGGCGCCGAGCCCGAGGGCATACGAGAGGACCCATCCTCGAAGGAACGTGTTGGAGTGCGCTTCGAGCGAGAGCGCGCGTCGCCACCACGGCGTCCCATTTTCGTTTTGCTCCGCGTCGCGTGGCCCTTCGAATCGTTCGACGATGAGGTGCTGCGGCGTGATGGGCGCGGGGCAATGCTTGCCCGCGATGGCGTCATCGACACCGCGGTAGAAGAAATCGAGACCGAAGAAGCCCGCGGTCGCGAACGTCGCAATGTTGGGATCGAGCTCCTCGACATAACGCCGCAAGGAGGCCGATCGATCGTCGATGCAGAAGAACGCCCAAGCCGTCGACTTCGGTCGCGCGACGTGCGGGCGCGCCGCGTTCGCCTGCAACGCTCCTAGAAGCGGCTCGTAGTAGCTCCACTCGAGCGCATCTTGCCAGACCGACAGCAGCGCTTCTTCCTCCGTCCGTACGGGCCGGGCGGCAGGATCCGAATCGAGGCTCGGTGACAGCCCGAACGTGTCGAGCGGCGCGAGGCGCGTACCGACCTCGCGTTCCAAGCACCCGAGCTCCGCGACCAACGTGACGGCGACGCAATCGAGGAGCGTGATTTTGCGTGGCGCGAGGAGCAGCCCCGGAGTCCGCTCGCATTCCGCGGCGAGGCCGAGCCAACCCGGTTGAGCGAGGATGGTCTCGAGCAAATACGCTTCGTACCAATCTTCGCGACCCACCGTCTTGGCGAGCGCCGCGAGCAGCGCATCCCGCGCCGGCAGACGGAGGAGGGCACGCGCGCTCGACGTATCGAAAGGCAAGAGCGGGAGCGGGCTGCTCGCGGCGAGCGACGCGACGCAATCGAAGAGCCCTTTGCTATCGGCATCCGGCATGTGCCACGTCGACAAACCTTGATCGAGGTAGCCACCATAGAGTCGGAACAAATGCGGGTGCGAGCGCCTCTGCAACGCCACGCCACCGAGCCGGTCGGTCCACATGGCTCGCAGCCCGTGGCCGAGCCGCCCGGGAAACTTCGGATCGACGAGGCTCCCCGAAAGAAGCACGGCACGCGCGCTCGCGCGCTGATCGTCGTTCGCAAAAGTGGACGCCAAGGCGCGATCGAGCGCCGAGTCCGAGATGCGCCCGGCTCGATACGCATCCAGAAAAAAAGCCGGTGGCATCGCCACGCGCGCGCCATAGAGACGCGCGGCGGCGCTCGTCGCCTCGTGGAACTTCATGCCCTCGAAGGCGTGCAGCGTGTTGTGGTGAACGAAATCCTTGATCGGACCTTGCGTCGGCAGCCAATGCGCCGCTCGCTGGAGAGCCGCATCGAGATCGAAGCTCGGGCCGCCGTCAGGTCGGGGCAAAGAGAGCATGACGGCCTGAACAGTAGAGCTTCTCCTGGTCCATCGCCAACCTTGACCGAAGCCGTCGCTGTGCCGTTTTTGCCGCCTCCGCCGCCGTTTGTGGCGAACAGCTACAGACGGCGAAAATGGAATAGGCTGTTTTTCCCGCATTTCGTCGGGCACGGCTGCTGCTAGCTGCTCCCAGCCGCCGAAAGCCGCCAAAATGGAAAACCACCAAAAGCCTTTCTCGCTCCGCCTCTCCCCTGATCTCGTGGCGCGCGTCGACGAATGCGCCGAACGCTTGCGCGCTTCAGGTCTCGCGGTTTCACGCACCGACGTCGCACGAATGTTGATCGCTCGCGCGCTCGACGTGTTGGGATGCGATCCTCTCACACTGTTATCGACCGCACCGGTCGCCGAAACGCGTAGCGACACGGAGAGCTGATATGTCCAACACGTTCGAATCCGATACCAAGCCCGGCGTCGCCCAACCGAACCCGCCCGTCCCGTTCACCGAGGGTGATCCCGAAAGCGGAGCGCCGCCGAATGGTCACCTCGACGCCGCGTTCTCGCGCGAGCTGCTCGGTGCGCTCCTCCGCTATCGTGACGGCGATTTTTCGGTGCGGCTCTCCGCTGATCATGACGGCGTCGACGGCAAGATCGCCGAC
>JAICXU010000567.1 GCA_025934595.1 Polyangiaceae bacterium
CCATTTGTGGTGCATGACGTTGTGCGAATGCTTCCATTGCGCGGCGGGAACGACGTTGTCCCATTCCCACGTCGCCGACGAGATCTCGGGATCGTTCATCCAATCCCATTGTCCATGAATCACGTTGTGGCCGATCTCCATGTTCTCGAGGATCTTCGAGAGCCCGAGCGAGAGCGTGCCCGCCGAGATCATCGCGAAGAAGGGAAGGCCCGTGGGCAGCAGCGGCAAGCTCGCATAGATGCCGGCGCGTCCGGTGATCGCGAGCGCGCGGCGAATGCGAATGAGGCGAAGAATGTAGTCGCGATCTTTTTGTCCGAGCGAGCTCTTGATGTCTCGCTCGATGGCGTCGATCTCGTTTCCGAAAGCCTCGATTTGCGCGGGGGTGAGCTTCGTCATGACGTTCTCCTTTTTCAGAGGTCGATTTCGACCGCGTCGACGGCGGCGCAGACGCACGGTTGAATTCGCGTGCCGGGCTCGGCGATCCTTTCGCCGGTGCGAAGATCGCGCACGCAGCCGGAGACGAGCGCGGCGTCGCACGAGTGGCAAATGCCGATGCGGCATCCGTGAGGCGCGTCGATGCCGGCGCGCTCGGCGATCTCGAGGAGAGGCCGCGAGCTCATTGCGTCGACCTCTTTCTTGCTGCGACCGAAGCGAACGCGGGCCGTGCCTTGATCCGAAATCGGCTTGAATTTGGCGCGAAATCGCTCGACGTGCAGCCGCTCGCTCGGAACGAGGGAGCTCACCGTGTCGAGGAGGCCCTCGGGCCCGCACGCCCATGTCTCGCGCGACGCGAAGTCGGGAGATGTTTCGCGCAAGCGATCGATGTCGAGCCGACGGCCGCCGCGGCGGGTTTCGATGACGTGCAAGGCGTAGGACGGCCGACCGAGCGAGAGCCACGCGAGCTCGCGTCCGAAGATCGCCTCCTCCCGCGTGCGCGCGAAGTGGAGATGCGTGACGCTCGGCATCGACCGGAGCTCGCTCATCCATCGAAGCATGCTCGCGACCGGCGTGACTCCGCTGCCTCCGGTGACGAAGAGGAGGCGATCGGGAAGGGGGCTCGGCAGGATGAAGTCGCCCTGCGGCAAACCGATGCGAACGTCCTCGCCGACCTGCAGCTCGGCGATTCGATTCGACACGCGGCCGCCCGCCAATGCTTTCACGGTGATGGTGAAGCATCCGTCGTCGCGAAGAGGAGAGGACGAGATCGAATAAGTGCGCGTGAGGATGCGCCCGCCGATCTCGACGCCGACCTTCACGAACTGTCCCGCGCGCTGCCGTCGCCAGCCGCGGCCAGGCCGAAGCACGAGGGTCGTCGCTTCTCCGGCTTCGCGGACGACGGCTTCGATGCGCGCCGACCGCGGCCGCGCCGCCGGCAATCCCACCGATTCTTTCGCGAGGTCCACGATCGATTCCGCCAAGCTCATGGGTTTTCGCCTCCTTCGAGACCGCCACTCCGGATGTCTCTTTCGAAGATGAGACAAAGATAATTGTGACAGTAAAAACTGTCAATGTCTGGAGTGTCGATTTTCGAGGGGCCGAGGACGCGCGAAAAGGCGCCGGACGAGCGCGCTCAGCTTGCCAACGCGGCCAAGGTCGGTAGACACGGACGCCATGACCCAATCACGTCGTGATTTTCTCGCGGGAGCCGGTGTCGTGGTGGGAGCGGGGCTCGTTCTCGGTGCGTGCAAGAAGGAAGACGACGAAGAAGAAGGAGACGTGACGGCGACCGAAGACTTGATGCGCGAGCACGGCGTGCTTCGTCGTGCGCTCGTCGTCTATCGCGAAGCCGCATCGCGGTTGCGGGCGAACGCGGCGTCGGTGCCGGGCGATGCGCTCGTGAAGACGGCGACGCTCTTTCGCGCGTTCGGCGAGGACTACCACGAGAAAAAATTGGAAGAGGCGTACATCTTCCCCGCCGTGAAGACGGCAGGGGGACGAGCGGCGAGCTACGTCGACGTGCTCACCGCGCAACATGCGCGCGGCCGTGAGCTCACCGAGTACGTGCTCGCCACCGCGCAGGCGCAAAAAATCGCCTCGAGCGCGGGCGTGCTGGCAGACGCGCTCGATGCGTTCGCGCGCATGTACGAGGAGCACACCGCGATCGAGGACACCATCATCTTCCCGGCGTGGAAGAAGACGATGAACGAAAAACAGCTCGATCAGATGGGCGACAAATTCGAGGACATCGAGAAGCAGACATTCGGAAAGGACGGCTTCGACGATGCCGTCGTGCAAATGGACGGCATCGAGAAGAGCCTCGCGCTCGATGATCTCGCGAAATTCACGGCGCCTCCCGCTCCGAAGGCGTGAGGCGCCGCTGCCGCCGCGTCTTCAGCTGAGAGCTTCGCGCGCCGCGTCGGCGACGCTCGGATACGGGCTCTGACCGATCTGCGAGAGCACGCGCTTCACGTCTTTGTTTTCCGAATGCTGACGAAGGCCTCGCACGATCGGCCAGATTTCGTCTTCGCTCTTCGCTTGCGCAAAGAGTTGTCCATAGAGCTGCGCGGCTTGCGCCGGTTGCATGAGCGACGCCATCGAGCCGAGCGCTTCGCGTCGCACTTCTTGCGACGGATCGCGTTGCGCCATGTCCTGCGCGATCGGCAAAAGCTGCGGCATGCGATACATGTTGCAGAACTGGAACGCGAGCGTGCGGCGCACCTCTTCGTCCGGATCCTGCGCGAGCTTCTGCGCGATTCCCCACACACGCTGCACAGCCGCCTCGGGTTGGCTGCTGAGCGAATCGGCGACCTTCGAGCGAATCGTGGGATTCGGATTCGCGACGTGCTTCTCGTAGACCTTCAGCGTGAGATCGCCGAGGCCGTGGTAGTGGGCGAGCGAAAGCGCCGAGAGGCATTCGGCCTGCACGTTCGGATCGGGATCTTGATCCGAGAGGTTCGCGACCCAAAACATGAGCTGCTGATCGTCGTTGAAATCCGAGAGCGCGCCGACCGCAGCTTTGCGCACGGCGGGGACGGAGTCTTGGGCGAGCTGTACGAGGAGCTCGCGTTTGCCGTTGAATTTCGAAGCGGCGTTGAATCGCAGGTTGGCCGCGATCTTCTCGCGGATGTCCGCACTTTGATGCGCGGCGAGCTGTTGCACAAGGTTCAGTGCGCCTTCTTCGGCGAACTTCGTCGCCGCGATGATCACTTGCTCGAACATCGCGTCATCGAGCGCCGGCGTATTGGCGACCGCATAGAGCATCTGCAAGTGTCGCGGCTCGACGCGATTGTCGACGAGGTTCGCCCACGCTTCGAGCGCGCCTTTTCGAATCTCCGCCGTCGCGCCGTTTTGCACGTACCACGCGACCAATTGCTCGGCCTCCATGAGCTCGGCGCCCTCGGAGTAACAAGCAAGGAAGAAATCGCGCAGCGCTTCGACGAGGTCCGCCTCATTTTGGCTGCGCAGATTCGGCCATCGCGCCTCGATCTCGTTCAGCGGAAGGCGATGGTTTTTGTCCTTCGAAGCCTCGATGATCTTGAGCTCGGCTTTCGCGCTCGGATCTTTGACGCCCGGGATGTCGGCATTCGCGACG